>JBAZXJ010000085.1:0-6632 GCA_041659865.1 Candidatus Margulisiibacteriota bacterium
CGCAGGGAATGCGAGCAGTGCAAAAAACGGTTCACTACCTATGAACGGGTAAAAGAATTAGACCTGATGGTAGTGAAAAATGACGGCCGGCGCGAACCTTTCGACCGCGAAAAACTCAAGAATGGCTTGACCAAGGCTTGCGAAAAACGCCCTGTCAGCGTTGAAACAATAGAGGAAATATTAAGGAATATTGAGATCCCAGTGCGTGAAGGTACTGAAAAAGAGATCCCTTCCTCGCTGATCGGCGAACGTGTAATGGCAGAATTGCATAAAATAGATCAGGTAGCGTATGTCCGCTTTGCCTCGGTCTACCGCAAGTTCAAGGATGCCACTGAATTTCTGGAAGAGATCAAGAAGATAATGTAAATATGTTCTAGTAGTAAAAACTTTAGGAGGTTTTAGATGTCTATTGCACAAATATTAAAAAGAAATACCCAGATCGTAAAATTTGAGCCTGCGAAGATCACGGAAGCGATCTTTAAGGCAGCAAATTCGGTCGGTGGTTACGACCGGGCGATAGCTGAAGAACTTTCCGTTAAGGTCATTGATGAAATTGACAAAAGATATCATGCCAAGACCATTCCCGCGGTCGAAGAGATCCAGGACCTGGTGGAAAAAGTCCTGATCGAGAGCGGACATGCCAAAACCGCCAAGGCCTACATCCTCTATCGTGAACAACATAAGCGCTTGAGAGAGACCAAGGCTATGCTGCTCGATATCGAGAAGACCATGGACGGTTACCTTAAACAGTCGGACTGGCGCGTTAACGAGAACAGCAACGTGAACTATTCCTTAGGTGGCTTGATCCTGCATAACTCAGGCGCGATAACCGCCAATTACTGGTTGAACAATATCTATACTTCAGAGATCGCCGATGCTCATCGCAATGGCGATATGCATATCCATGATCTTTCCATGTTCTCTGGTTATTGCGCTGGCTGGAGCCTTCGCCAGTTGATCATGGAAGGACTAGGCGGCGTGAAGAACAAGATCAATTCCAAGCCAGCAAATCATCTAAGTACCTTGATCTCCCAAATGATCAATTTCCTGGGTACCATGCAAAATGAATGGGCTGGAGCGCAAGCGTTTTCCAGCTTCGACACCTACCTTGCGCCATTTATCAGGATCGACAATATGAGTTTCAAGGAAGTAAAACAGCAGATCCAGAGCTTTGTATTTAGTATCAATACCCCTTCGCGCTGGGGCAGCCAGGCGCCTTTTACTAATATTACCCTGGACTGGGTAGTGCCTGACGACCTGAAAGACCGTCCGGTGATCATCGGCGGCAAGGAATTAGACTCCAAATATGGTGATTATCAGAAAGAGATGGACCTGATCAACCGGGCCTTTTTGGAAGTAATGATGGAAGGCGATGCCGATGGCCGCGGGTTCCCTTATCCGATACCGACCTATAATATTACCCGTGATTTCGTCTGGGATTCCGATAACGCCAACCTGCTTTTTGAGATGACCGCCAAATACGGGACGCCCTACTTCCAAAATTTTGTTAACAGCGACTTAAATCCCAGTGATGTCCGTTCTATGTGCTGCCGTCTGCAGTTAGACAAGCGCGAATTGAAAAAACGTGGCGGTGGTCTTTTTGGTGCGGATGAATTCACCGGTTCTATTGGCGTGGTGACCATTAACATGGGCCGCATCGGTTATTTAGCCAAGAACAAAGAAGAGTATTTTAAGCGGCTAGATCGAATAATGAACATCGCCAAGAATTCCTTGACTACTAAAAGGAAGATAATTACCCGCCTGATCAATGACGGCTTGTTCCCTTACACCCAGCGTTATCTTAAACACCTGAACAACCATTTCTCGACCATTGGGATAATCGGCATGAACGAGTCGTGTCTAAACTTCCTGAAACAGGATATTTCCGCTCCTGAGTCCCAGGCTTTTGCCAAGGAAGTGCTCGATCATATGCGCAACAAGCTTAGCGATTTCCAGGAAGAGACCGGTGATCTTTTCAACCTGGAAGCGACCCCTGGCGAAGGTACTTCTTATCGGTTGGCCAAGATCGATAAGGAAAAATTCAGCGATATTTTGATCTCGGGAGAAAAAGATCCTTACTATACGAATTCAACCCAGTTACCTGTAGGCTTGACCACTGATATTTTTTCCGCCTTGGATATCCAGGATTCACTGCAGACCAAATACACCGGTGGGACTGTTTTTCATGGCTTTCTTGGCGAGAAGATCGACGATCCTCAGGCGTGCAAGAATCTGGTCAAAAAAGTCGCCTATAATTACCGCATGCCCTACTTTACCATAACGCCTACTTTCTCGGTCTGCCCTGATCATGGCTATTTGAAGGGCGAACATTTCTTCTGCCCGGAATGCGGCCATGAATCGGAAGTTTATACCAGAATAGTCGGTTATTACCGGCCGGTGCAGAACTGGAACCTGGGTAAAAAATCAGAATATAAGGAAAGACAGGAATTCGCCTATAAGACCAATAGCGAACAAGGGATGATCCCCATGCTTACCCTGGAACAGAAGATCGATAACTTCAATCTTCAATCTACGGTCAAGATGCTTAAAGGCAGCAGGGTCGCCGGCTTCAAGTTGTTTTATACTGATACCTGCAGCAACTGTCCTCCGGTCAAGGATTACGTTGCCAAACTGGACCTGCAAGGAGAATTCATCAACGCTACTACGGAAGAAGGCCTGGACGAAGCCAAGAAATATGGCATATATTCTACTCCGTCGGTCATTTTGTTCGACCAGGAGTCGAACATAGTTACTACCGCCCATACCACCGCTGAAATTGAGCAATGTTTGGTCTCCTAGAGACCTCGCTGATAGATTACCCGGGAAAGATATGCTCGACCATATTTTTCCCGGGATGCAACTTTCTCTGTCCTTTCTGCCATAACCCCGAACTGGTAAAAAATACCGCTCAATGCCAGGCGGACCTGGAAACTATCCGGGCCCATCTGGAAAAGCGCCGGCACGTCCTGGACGGGGTCTGTCTGACCGGTGGAGAACCTTTGTTAAAGCCGAAAGAGCTTGCAATACTTCTGCCCCGGATCAAGGAATACGGCCTTTTGGCTAAATTAGATACCAACGGCTACCAGCCAAGGGCCTTGAATACAGTTATCAAACAGCTGGATTTTATCGCCATGGATATCAAGTCCTCGCCGGATAAATATCATTTGGCCGCAGGCTTGCCTGCGGTCAATTTAAAGAACCTGGAACAAAGTATCAATATGATCAAGAACAGCGGCTTGGACTATGAGTTCAGAACGACCGTAGTCCCTGGACTCTACGATCAGGAGGATGCCCTCAAAATAGGGCAATGGCTGAAAGGAAGCAAGAAATATGTTCTACAGCAATACTCCACTCGCCAAGCCATGCTGGACCCAAGCTGTCAGGCTATCAAGCCCTACCCTCCTTCCCGGCTGAAAGAGTTCCAGAACCTGCTCCGGCCGTACTTTGGGACGGTCGAGCTCCGCGGCATATAATAATTGAAATATTCACCTGCTGGCCTCCGATATATCTGCGTATAGTTCGTACAGGAGGTCAATCATGCCGTATAAAATTATCAGCCAGATCAGGGATATCAAGTATTTACGTTTTATCGACGGCTGGCAAAGCCTAAGCAAGGACATTAACAGCTGGGATGCCGGCGGAAAAACCTTGTTGATCTTCACGGTCTTGACCGGTGACCTGACGATGGTCAGAGAGCTAGTGGAAAACCGCAAGGCGGATGTGAATAAAACTGACAACTGGAACTGGACCCCTCTAATGTGGGCGGCAAAAAATGGCGACAGGGAAATTGTCGAGTATTTATTGAACAAGGCGGCACTGCCCGCGATCAATGCCAAAAATCAATATGGTCTGACCGCGACTTTGGCCGCAGCGTTCAACGGTGATGCCGATGTGTTGCAACTTTTGATCGCCAAAGGCGCCGACCTGGCTTTGCCGGACAATCTGGGTACTACCGCGATCAGCTATGCGGCCAAGAACGGTCATAAGCTGGCAGTTGCGTTATTGCTGAACTCAAATGCTGATCCATTTATTCGTGATCGTTTTCAAAAGAACGCAGTAGATCACGCCCGAGAGAACGGTCATGAGGAAATAGTTCGCTTGATCGTTAATTTCCCTCGTTTGGTCCAGCCTTAACTACCTAATTCCGGCAGAATATGCGGCTGGAAAGATACACACTTACTAAAACAGCTAATATTCATTATTATTAAGCCATGGAGATAATGGCTAAAATGTCTGAGGTCATGCAGAGACTGCAAGTCCAGATCCTGATCATCCTTTGCCTTTTCCTTTTCACCTTTCAGATGGGGAACTATCCTTTTCTGGACGGGGACGCGACCTTTTACGGCCAGATCTCCAAGAACATGATCGAGCACGGAGACTGGATAACCCTGCGTTTTGACCATAATGACCCGACCTACTTTGTGGATAAACCGCCTTTGACCATGTGGGTCACCGCCGTGCTTTTCAAGATCTTTGGCACTAATGAATACGTGGCTCGCAGTTGGCATAATCTGCTCGCGGTATTCTGTGTCTGGCTAACGTACCTGATCGGGCTTCGTCTGTTCAAGCACCAAATAGCCCTGCTAGCCGGTTTTATTATGGCCACGTCCCTGCAATTCTTTTACCAGGCCAGGGAACCCTTGCAGGATATCCCTCTGTTAGCCTTCTTTTTACTGAGCTTCTACTTTTTCCTGCTCCTGCTCAAACACAAGAAATTCGGCTATGTTCATTTGATCGCTTTGTTCACCGGCTTGGCCGTTATGACCAAAGGACCGGTAGGCCTGTTGATCCCTGGGTTAGTAATGTTCATATATTTTATCGCAGGCAAGGAGTATGAGAACTTCAAGCTCAAGGAATATCTGGTCCATCTGCCTTTGGCTTTGCTGGTATTCCTCCTGGTCACCCTGCCCTGGCATATCGCTGAATATCTTAAAGAAGGGCCGACGTTCCTGAACTTTTATTTTGGGGAAAGAACGCTGGTGCGCTATTTGGGTACCGGCAGTTTTCCTGGTTCCGCTCTGCCGTCTTATCTAGGCTATCTGGTCGCAGGCTTTTTGCCTTGGACCATTTTCCTGTTCCAGGCACTGATCGCGGCGGTCAAACAGATCAAAAGCAGACTTGCGGATGATGAAGTTAATGGGGTCCTTTTCCTGGTCATCTGGCTAGTGGTGGTATTCTGCTTTTTCGCCCTTTCTCCAGGCCGGATCTTTATGCGTTACCTCTTGCCGCTTTTCCCTGCCGTAGCACTGCTTATTGCCAAGTATCTTCATGAAAGTGTTAATTCATCATTTACCTGGGCAGGGATAAGCGCCTTGTTCACAGGCATAATTATCAGTTTGTTGACCGTTTTTTTGAACTATATCCCTGCATTTCCATCAGTTATCCCCAATAAATATGTGTACTTGAGCGTACTGAACCCTCTGCTGCTAGGACTTTCTTCAGGGCTTTTGCTCTGTGCCTATTTTATTTTCCGCAAAGAAGCTCGAAAAGCGATCTATCTGCTGATCTGTTTTATTTCGATGTCCTATCTGATCTTTACTGTGGCTTTGGTCAAAAATACTCCTGTGCTCCTGCCGGAAAAACAAGTTGCCCAATATATCAATATAACATTCCCAGCTAATATGCCCAGCGCCAAATATATGCCGGCTGGTGGTGGAGTGACCATGCTTTCTTTCTATCTGAAACCTTATCTGAAATGTCTGCGTAATGAGGCTGAATTACAGGAATTTTTAAGTAACAATGGGCAGGCCGTCGTGATCATTGAAAAGGAAACGGTGTTGCCTGGAAATACGAATATGGCGTTGGTCAATGATATTTCGGGGTGGAAGGTCTATCGAAAATAGCAATCAAGACAAGTAAGCAGGAATATCATCCCGTCATCGCGAGGAGTCTTCGACGAAGCGATCTCTTTAACGAGATTGCCACGTCGGATGCCTCCTCGCAATGACGGATGTTAATGATTCTTTGAACTTTAGTGGTATATAACGCCGGCGTCTTTCCAGAGGTCTTCCAGGTGATAAAAACGTCTTTCCTCAGGTCCCAAAATATGAATAATATAGGCCCCATAATCCAGGATCAGCCAATTGCTTTCAAAACGGCCGGTGTCAGAAAAACGTTTGAGTTTTTTTGCAGTTAAGGTTTCCCTGAGGGAATCTTTAATAGCCCTGATCTGTACGTTGGAATTGCCGGTACAGATGATCGCGTAGTCAAAGGAGGTTTCTTCACGGTTCCTCAGGTCAAAGACCTGCAGGTCCACGCCCTTTTTCTCCTCTATAGCTTTAATGATTATCTCCAGATATTTCTCGGTTTTCTTGGCCAATTATTACTCCTTCTTGCTTTTTAGATGTTTGACGATCTGTTCCCAGTCACTGCCCAGGACCAGCGTTGCGTCTATGCGTTTTTTATTGCTTTTGGTCTTGATATTCTTTCTTTTTAGGCCCATATATGCTTGTAGTGTCCTCATATTGGTATTATTGGCCGACCAGATGACCAGCTGGCTTTTGGTATAATCAAAATTCGCCGCATTGGTCATTCTGGTGACTTGTACGCCTAATCTTTGCAGTTCAGCCGCAGTCTGTTCCGCACATCCTGCATCTCCGTTACCGTTTAAAATTTCCATAGCGAGACCCAGC
>JBAZXJ010000086.1:0-5055 GCA_041659865.1 Candidatus Margulisiibacteriota bacterium
GCTTGGTGATATCCCTGACCGTAGCCTGCAGGACCTTTTGGCCGTTAAGCACCATCCGGGTCAGCAGGACCGTTGCCGGAAATTCAGAACCGTCAGATCTTTTATGCGTCCATTCAAAGAAATGCGAACCGTTCTCCAAGGCGTTCCTCATCATTTCCTGGGCTTTTTCCCTGGAAAGTTTCCCGTCCGGCTGAAAAAGCGGGGATAGGTCGTCCGGAGTTTTGGTCGCGAATTCCGCAGTATCCCGGCAGCCGAACAATTTGATGGTCGCCGGATTACCGTCAGAAAATCCGCGCTCGCGGGTCAATAACATGATGGCATCGTTCGCCGATTCAAAAAGCGTGCGGTAACGTACTTCGCTTAAGGCCATTTTTTTATTAGCCTCAAATAATCTTAACGCTCCCTTAAGCGTCTGCGATAGGACAAAATCCCCGGAGTTCTTTACGACATAACCGTAATTGGTGATGCTTTCGACTTTCTCCACCACTTCTTTTTCGGTATGCGAGGACATGAAGACGATGGGCAGGTCATGGCTTTTCAGGACCTGCCTGGCAGTTTCCGTGCCATCGATGCCGTTGCCCAGATTGATATCAGAGAGGATCAGGTCAAAATGTTTTTCGCCGGCCATGGCTTCCAGCGCCTTCTCTCCGGTCATAACATGTGTGACCAGATAACCGTTCCTGGTCAAAGCGTTCTTCTGGACCAAAGCAGTGATAGCATCGTCCTCAATATAGAGGATACTTGGGCGCTTGACCTCAGCCAGTTCGTTGAGCTGTAGCGGTTGAGCAGAAGTAGTTAAGATTATTTTTTTAGGCATTTATGTTCCTGACCTGAATTCTATCTTCCACTCCGTGCCCTGGCCGGTCTTGCTGTTGACCGTTATCGTCCCGCCCAGCTGTTCCGCCAGCATATTGATCAAGGTCATGCCAAAACCGTTGGAATGCATAAGGTCGATGCCGGGCGGCAAGCCCCGTCCGTTATCCGCGATGATCAGCTCGATCGAGCCTTGAGCCTTTTTTTGTAAAGAGACCTTTATCATCTTTTCATGGTCAATATCTTTAAAAGCGTATTTCATGATATTGGTCAGTAATTCGTTAACGATGATCCCGATCGTAGATAAGGTATTGGCTTCCAGGATAACGTCAGCGACCTGCGCAGTATCTGTTCGGACCCCGATACCGTTGGAAAGATTATTGACGATCTCGCCCGCCAGTACCGGGAGATAATCCTGCGCGGACATTTCCTGGATGTTATCCGAGCGGTACAACTTCTCATACAATACACCCATGCTTCTAAGTCGGTTCTGGGCAGACTCCAGCGCGGTTCTAACTTCATTATTATCTTTTTGAGATTCGATCTGCAGGGCCAGCAAGTTGATCATCGTGGCCATGTTATTCTTGATCCGGTGATGGACTTCCCTGAGAATAAGCTCTTTTTCGACGAGCAGGGTCTTGACCTTGTCTTCGGCAAGCTTGCGCTCAGTAATATCCGCTAAAAACCCAAGCATTGCAGGCTTACCGTCGATATTAATTACCGCGCCGTTGACCTCCGCATAAACGTAATTGCCGTCTTTTTTCCGGACCCTCATCGTATAAGGCGGTATCTGGTGATCTCCGGTCATTCTTTGCTGATAGTTCTTTAAGACCATGGCGATATCCTCTTTATGCACGAATTCCGCGATGCCTCGGTCCTGCAATTCTTCATGGGCCCAGCCGGTATGCCGGTCCAAGGCCGCATTCAAATAGATGAATTTGCCGTCCTGGATGATAATGATCGCGACAGGCGCGTTCTCCAGGATGGCCTTTTGTCTTAGCTCGATCTTTTGCAGAGCTAATTCGGCAATTTTGCGGCCGGTGATATCTCGGGCGGTACCCTCAAACCCAACGACCGCGCCGGAGCTGTCCCTTAACGGGACGGCGCTTGAGGTATGCCAGCGCCAGGAACCGTCGGCATGTTTGACGCGGTATTCAAACCCTTCTTGCCGTTCTCCGGTCTCGATAACCTTTTTAAGCCAGGCTTGGCAGAGGTACAGATCATCAGGATGGACGAATTGCTGAAAGCTTTGGCCTTCGACCTGGCTTAACTGATGTCCCAGCATTGCGGTCCAGGAGGGAGAAATAAAAGTAAAGTTACCGTCAGCGGTGATCGTATAAATTACATCGTGACTGTTCTCGATCAGCCGGCGGTACTTGAGCTCGCTCTCCCGCAGGGCCGCTTCAGCTTTCTTGCTTTCAGTGATATCGCGGGTGATGGACAGGATGAACGGCGTATTTCTCAGCATAATGGTCCGGGCAGACATTACCGCGTTCTTAAAAGATCCGTCCTTGCATCTAAAGACCGATTCCAATTCATCGACCCGGCCGTGTTCCTGTAATCCTTTGATCAGTTTTAGCCGGTCTTCCGGGATAGCCCAGATATTGAGCTCCGTGGATGATAAACCGACCACCTCTTCTTTGTTATAGCCGGTCAGTCCGGTGAACCCTTCATTGATATCAATATAGATCCCATCCATAGCATTGATATTTATCGCGTCCCTGTGGGTGAGAAAGGTCACGCTGTATTTTTCTTCGCTTTCCTTCAAGGCTTCGGTCTTCGTTGCCATAGCTTGATCAGCTTCGAACAGCCGGAGCGCCCAGCTGATGGTCTGATGCAAGGCAAAGTCTCCGATGTTCTTGATAACATGCCCGTAATTGGGGATGTTCCCGATCTTCTCTTGCAGGTCCTTTTCGTTATGTCCGGACATGAAGATGACGGGAACATTATGTATCTTGAGCAGCTCCCTGACCGTTGCCGGACCGTCCAGGCCTTTGCCAAGTTCAATATCGGAAATAACAAGATCAAAGTGTTTTCCGCCGGCTGCGAGCTTAATGGCTTTTTCTCCGGTCAGGACATGGGTCACGATATAGCCATGCTTGGCCAGCATCTTTGACTGGAGCAGTCCGGAAACGCCATCGTCTTCGATAAAGAGGATGTTTTTCAGGCTGGGGGCAACTTGCTTGTTGAGCTGGATCGTCTGCCGGGATGTGGAAATTATCTTTTTAGGCATGAGCTCTATTTATTTCCCTTGTCTGCAGGAAATGGGGCTGGAGGCATAGGTGCTTGCCGGGTCGCCGGAACGGCCTCGTTGACCAGCAGTTTGAAAACTTTCAAACCGCTGGGCTTGGAAAGGATGAAATCTACGCCGTGTTCTAATCTTTCTTCTTCAGTGAGCGTTGCGCCCAGACCGGAGAGCAGGGCTATTTTAATGTTCTTGTCTTTCGCTCTTATCTGCTCAGCAAGTTCCCAGCCTGTCATTCCGGGCATGCTAAGATCCGTGATGACCAGGTCATATGTATTGCTTTCGAACAAGGCCAAAGCTTCTTTTCCGCTGGCGGCGATATCTGCTTTATGTCCTAACTTCAAGAGCATCATCTGACCTAATGATCTTAACTGTTCTTCATCATCCACCAAAAGCACCCTGGCTGAGACCGCGGGACCGCTGACAGTAACAGACTGCACAGCAGGTGTCTGCATCACGGCTAATGGTAAAGTTACTTCGATCGTGGTGCCTTTGCCGGGACTGGTCTCTCTTACCTGGATCTCACCGCCATGAGCCAGGATCTTGGTGCGTACCGAGGACATCCCCAGGCCCAGCCCCAATTTCTCTCCTTTGGTCGTAAAAAATGGCTGAAAGACCCTGATCCTGGTCGCTTCATCCATGCCGATCCCGGTATCGATGACACTAATGTGGACATAGTTATCACGGACCTTGCCCTTGATAGTTATAGTACCGCCTTTTGGCATAGCTTCGATACTATTCTTGAGCAGGTCATAAAATGCTCCGCTAAGTTCTGTTGTTTTCCCGCTGATATGGACCAAAGGAGGAAGGTCCTGCAAAATGTTGAATTCTGTTCCGGTCCGCAAGGCGAGATCTTTCCATAATGGTCTGGCCTTGACGACAGCATCTTCGATAACCTTGTCGAGAGCGATAGTTGTCTGAAGGTCACGGGAATCCTTCTTTAAGGATAAACTCTGCAGCTGCTTAATGCTTTCAGCGGCATCAAGCGCTGATCTCTGGATGATATCAAGATGTGACTTGAGCTCAGGCGTTATGTTCTCAAAAAGCAGTGCCAGCTCAATATTCCCGCACATACCCTGTAATAAATTGTTAAAGTTATGAGCAACCCCTAGAGTTACTTCGCCGATCGCGCTTAAGCGTTCGTTTTCGACCAGGGTAAATTCTGACTGCTTGCGTTCGGTGATATTTAGGATAGTGCTTTGGGCGCCTACAGGCCGGCCGTCAACTATGATCATATTTGCTGAATGCGATACCCAGCGCAGCTCGCCTTTGCTGTCAATGATCCGATATTCAAAATCACGCAAGGCCTGCTTGGTATGGAAAAGCTCGGTCCAGGCTTTTTGGCATTTAGCTCGGTCCTCGGGATAAATAAAATCCGGCATGGTTCGGCCAATGATCTGCCACGCTGGATGTCCGATTATCTCTTCGTATTGAGGGCTTACATAGCTGACCGCGCCGGTCGTGTCTGTCTGCATGATCAGAGCAGAACTGTTGGCCACGAGCCCCCTGAACATTTCTTCGCTTAACCGTAATGCCTCATCCGCTTTTTTATGCTCTATCAGCTCTTGCGCTATCTTTTGCTTGGCTTCGAACAGATTTAGTGCCGCTTTAATGGTTTGAGCCAGGACAAAATCACCAGAATTCTTCACGACATAGCCGTAATTGGAAATGCTTTCTACTTTTTCAACTATATCCTTCTCAGTATGCGAGGTCATAAAAACTATCGGTACGTTATGGGTCTTGAGGATCTGCCGGGCAGTTTCCGCGCCGTCAATGCCCTTGCCGAGATTGATATCACAGAGGACCAGGTCAAAGCTTTGTCCTTTGGCCAGGGTGTCCAGGGCTTTTTCTCCGTTGCAAACATGAGTAACGTCGTAACCCTTTTTGGTCAGCATCATCTTCTGGGCCAGGCCGATAATGATCTCATCCTCCAGATACAGGATGCTTGGGCGTTTTGGTACAGCAAGTCCATTTAGCTGGACAGCTTGAGAGGGGAC
>JBAZXJ010000086.1:5065-6574 GCA_041659865.1 Candidatus Margulisiibacteriota bacterium
GGCATATCGTATCCTGGTCCTGAACAAATAGTATTACTCGACGTATACCTATCGGAAGTAAAGAGCTGTAATTTCAATTAAATTCGGGGCCCATGGGGACGGAGGTGACAGGCCTGGAACCCTTGTAAAAGCTAGGCCTATTTTTTACTGACACTTTGCCTGATGAGCAAAAGGGCCTTGACGTTGGCCTATGTTTTTAGTAAATTACTAAATTAGTGAACTACTAAACTGGCGGAGGTTAATTATGAAGATACCCTTGGAATTAAAACACAAGCCGGTAATAGTATCGGAAGACTATGACCTGGTCGACGGCAGATATGCTAATAATTCGGACGCCAAAGGCCTTTCGCTGGGCCTGGCCCAGTGGAACGAAAGGGGGAAGGTGGAGATCTCGGCCAAGGTTTGGCGTCATACTGGAGAGAAGTGGTCCAGGCAGTCCGAAGAATTACCCTTGCATCGGGTACTTGACCTGGCTATCCTGATCTGCCGGAGCAAACTATACTTCGCGGATAAATATTATAAAGATGCCAAGGATTACCCGAAGATCGAGCGCATACCCTTGCAAGGCTCGGCCATGAACGTCGCGGTCTGTACGGATAATGAGTATATAGATCAAGATCTGAAGCTGTTCGATGAATGCCTGCACCAGGATGATGAGTTGATCGGCGAACGCTTGAGAAGACTTTCTGCGTTGCTGAAAGAATTACAGTACAACTAAAGGCTATATAATTTCAGGAAAGAATAACAATGATGACCTATAACGAACTAAGCAAAGAGGAAAAACACGTCATCGAGGACAAGGGAACGGAGCCCCCGTTCACCGGCGAATATGATGAACACTTCGCTGATGGTGTTTATCTCTGCCGCCGCTGCCATGCTCCGCTTTATGATTCCAAAACCAAATTTAATTCGGGCTGCGGCTGGCCGAGCTTCGATGATGAGATCCAAGGTGCGGTTAGACGCAAGCCCGATCCCGACGGCCGGCGGACTGAGCTCCTCTGCGCCAACTGCGGCGCGCATCTGGGACATGTCTTCATTGGTGAACGCCTGACCGCCAAGGACACGCGGCATTGCGTGAATTCATTGTCCCTGAAGTTCGTACCCAGAGATCAGCTAAAGAAAAAAGTCCTCTTCGTCTGTATCCATAACTCCGCCCGCAGCCAGATCGCCGAAGCGTATCTGAACAAGCTGGGCGGTGACCGCTACATTGCTGAAAGCGCCGGTCTGGAACCGGGCAGATTAAATCCTTTGGTAGTACAAGTATTACAAGAAGACGGTATCGATATTTCCCAAAAGGGTACCCAGGGGGTTTTGGACCTGCTAAAGCAGAACAGACAATTTGACCTGGTGATCACTGTATGCGACCAAGCCAGTGGCGAGCGCTGCCCGGCTTTTCTCGGACAAGCAAACGGTTGCATTGGGAATTCCCTGATCCTTCATCTTTCCAGGGCAGTGCCGCTGAAAAGTTAGCCTTTACTCGCCAGGTGAGGGATCAGATAAAATCGAGGA
>JBAZXJ010000087.1:0-6549 GCA_041659865.1 Candidatus Margulisiibacteriota bacterium
CGCCTGTTCCTGGTGGGGTAGGTCCGATGACGATAACCTTTTTAATGAAGAACACCCTCGAAGCCGCCAGATCAGCTGTATTACAAAAATAGCTAAAGTGTATTGACTAATCGTTAAAAATGTATTACGCTCCTTAAAAGGAGGTAATACTATGAAAACCGTAAGCAAATCGATACGCGTTCCGCAGACTACCCTTATGGATATCCGGCTGGTCATTAAATCCAAACATCAAAGTTTTTCGGAATTTACTTTGGAAGCTATTCGGATCTATCTAGAGAGCCTGCGTTTTGAAGAAGGGATTAAAGAAAGCTGTGGTACCTGGTCAGGAGAAGGACATCCCGAGCTGGCCAAGGGAACGGAAGCATTTATCCGGAAGATGAGGAAGGGCAGGCGAGGCTGATGGCTTTATTCGATACGGACGTGCTGATCGATAACCTGAGAGGCAAGCAGGGCGCAAGGGACGTTATCTTGAGATTTCAAGGCGAGCGAAATTATTGCAGTGTAATAACTTCAGGAGAGATCTTGTTCGGCATGAGGCCAAATGAAGCCGTCCATACCCTACAGCTTCTGGACCTGTTCAATGAGATCCCGATAACGAAAGAATTAAGCAGGGAGGCTTCTGAGGTCAAACAAAGAGCCAAAGGGCATGGCCTGGAGTTGTATGACTGCTTGATCGCCGCCACCGCCTTGTCCTACAAGCAGGTGCTGGTCACGCGCAATGCCAAACATTATCCTGATAAACGACTGAAAATATTTGTCCCCCAGTATTGAGCGTCTGATTCGTGAGTGACCGATACGTTGTCCGGACGACAACGTTTCGACGCTTCGACAGGCTCAGCGCAAGCAAGCTCAACGTCCACCCCACCTGTAGAAAGATCTACTCACTGCAACAACATCTTGCATAAATCCAGCCGCAACAGGGAATAACATTATCAAACAGCATCAAGGCTGCTAATAAAGCATATCCTGTAAAGGGAGGCTCTTATGTTAGGCAGAAAGATAATCGTTACCAAAGCGTTGACGGATAGAGGAGAATGGAACTTTGCTTTCAATCAGGTCAGCCAGGACGGACTGGCGCTCGAGCATCTTGAGGCGAAATACCAGGATGACGAAGATATAGTTCTAGCCGCGATCCAGAAAGATGTTGAGGCTGTGCCGTATTCTTCAGAAAGATTACAAGCCAGATTAGATTTCTGGAAAAAGGCGGTACAAATAGATCCAGCTGCCGCCAAGTTCGCGCCAAAGGAAGTTCAAGAAAATGAAGAGATCGTGGCAATAATCGAGGCTAATACACCCTGAAAGCCGCGATATCAGCCTTGACCTGTGGGATAACACCTTTTTCCAAACCTAATATTTTAGTGGTCTCCCGGCCGAACTGCTGCAGCCAGAAGTTATCCTTTTCCTTGATATAGACCAGTACCGGTTCACCATTGATCTTGGCCAGCCTGGCAGCCGCAGAAATTGCTGTGCTGAAATTACCCAGTTCATCTATCAGTCCGTTCTTTAATGCCTGTCTGCCGGTATAGATCCGGCCCTCGGCCAATTTACGGATATCGGCTTCAGGTTTTTTTCGGCCTTGCGCTACAGCGGTAATGAATTGATCATAGGTCGCCTGCATAGCTTTTTCCAGCATGGCCCTGGCTTCAGGGCTTAGCTTGTTAGCGGAAGAGAAGGCATCCATGTATTTACCCTCTTTATATTCTTCAGGTTCGATGCCGATATTTTTAAAGAGCTGTTTAAAAGAAGGGAACATACCGACGACGCCGATACTCCCCGTGAAGCTTGAAGGGTTGGCAATGATCAGATCGCAAGCCGCGGCAATAAAATAGCCGCCGGAAGCAGCCATGTCGCCCATTGAGGCGATAACGATCTTGCCGTCCTTTTGCAGTTCCCTGATCTTTTGGTAGACCCGGTCCGAGCCTACAGCAGAACCGCCGGGCGAGTTCAAACGGATGATCACCGCGCGGATACTTGGCTCATCGGCAACCTTTTCCAGCTGCTCGACAATGGTCTCCGCGCCGGCACTGCGTCCGCCCCAGATCAGGTTGTCGTTGTTCTTGTCTATGGTTATCGCCCCGTTCACATCGATCACGGCGATCCGGTTCCAGGGTGTGAACAGCGATTCGGCGGTGTTCTCAATTTCCAGATCGGACAATTTTATGGAGGATATATTCTCTGGATCATTTTGGCCGATCAGACTGCCTGCGAGCTTCCGGGCATCGGGATAGAAACCCGTTCCATCGATCAGTTTGGCGCTAAAGGCTTCGTCCGAAGTCATCAGCCTGCCGTCAGCTACCTTGCGCAGGTCCTCTACCTTAATGTTGCGCCCGTCAGCTATATCCGAGAGCATCTGCTCGTAAATATCCTTGACCAGTCCTCTGACCGCCTTTTCCGCTTCAGGAGACATCTTTTCATTGTAGGTGTTCAAGACAGCTTTGTACTTGCCCTTGGCCAGGATATCCCATTCAATCCCCAGTTTACCGAAAAGCTTGTTCATTCTTAATACCTGCAAGCGGGTGCCCAGACCGCCAATGTTCGCTGAGATCTTAGGCAATACTATCTTGTCGCCCACGGAGGCCAGGTAATAGGCATTTCCCATGGCGCCTTCCTCCAGATAAACGACGATCTTTTTTCCCTGGGACTTGGCAGTTAGTAGTTCTGTACGCAGTTCTTGGACAAGCCCTGTCGCAAAAATACTGTCAGGGAAATCGCTGAGGCGGATCAAAATACCGGCAATGTTAGGGTCCTTGTTGATCTCGCGCAGATACTTCAGTAAAGTATCGGTCCCCTGATTGAAACCACCCAATAAACTGAATTCATCACTGCCGCTGGTCAGATTTCCCTGGAGCTTGATCTCGACCAGATGTTTGCCCGGCATCAAGGCATACTTACGTTTTTTCGGGGTTTCACCGCGCAGGGAAAAGCCCAGTTTGTGTAGCTGTGAACTGCCGGCCTGGTTTGGCTCGAACTCCACGGCATAATCCAGATAGCCACCCATGGCCATCAGGCCCAGGCCGGCGGTAAGTTTCTTTTCATAGGCTCCACCTCGGAGCGTGATCCCCGCGGTCAGGTCATATTCCAGACCATAACTTATCTTGTTAATCCCGTCGCTGAACCTGCTGGCGTTATCCAGGGCCAGCTTAAGCCGAGAATCCCATAAGCGCCAGACCAAACCGCTATGCAGTATAAAAGGGGAATTAAGCTCGACAACGGAAATGTTCTGACCAAGCAAGCCAAGTGACAGTTGATCCGTAAAATTGACCAGAAAGCCGATATCCAGCCCTTTGCCGGAATAATTCAGCTCTTTATAGGTAAAGCCCCAGCTGATACCGTTACGCCCGCGGGTGCCAAAACCGTACATTTGTCCGCGAGTGGAAGTCCCATCATTATTTGCTTCGGTAAAATTCGCGTAAGCAACGCCGTCCAGTTTGAAAAAAGTAACATCAAAGACGTTGTGGACACTGCGTTCCCAGTCCAGGGACTGAACACTGAACTCGAAGTTGCTCAAGGGCAGGCCGGCGGGATTAAAATATATAGCTGAAGCATCATCGGCCAGGGCCGTAAAAGCGTAGCCCATGCCCGCCGCGCGGGTGCCCAACCCTGCAGCTTGGACTAAAGATATTAATGAAATACAGATCAATAATGATAAAAATATTTTTTTCATGTGTTCTGTGTCCTTGTGTTCTGGGCTCCCGAGGGCAGACACACCGGTCTGCCCGTACGGTTCTATTCAAATGCGACGTTGAATATCTCGCTTAATGTCGGATGCGCCCAGATCGTTTCCCTGATCCTGGCCACGTTCGTTCTTTCTTTGATCAATAAGGTTGCGGTGCTGATCAGTTCCGCCGCAGCAGAACCAAAGATCTGAATGCCGAGTATCTGTAGTTCCTGTTCATCAAGCACCAAATTGAGAAAACCTTCAGTATTACCCTTGGCCTGTGATGTGCCCAAGGCAGAGAAGGGGACTTCCCTGAGCTTAGGGCCGGTAATTTCTCCGACCGAGGCAAAGACGGGGTCGATAAAAACACAAAAAGGCACAGCGGAATAGTCCATGGTTTTTTTACCGCCCAGCAGATTAGCGGCGGCAATAGCTCCCTGCATATAAGCTACATGGGCTAGTTGTAACTTGCCGGTTATATCGCCGGCGGCGTAAACATTCGGCAAGTTGGTCTGTAAGTATTGATTAACAATAACTTCGCCGCGGCTTCCTAATGCAATTCCAGCATCAGCAAGTCCTTGATTATTCATAATGCGGCCGAGGCAGGAAAGAACCAGGGGCAACGGAGCGCGTTCTTTGCTAGAGATTGCTTCGCTCTCGCTCGCAATGACGGGGCTGTATGGTGTGTTTAAGTTGATCTTGAGGCCATGCTTTTCCAGAACCGCCTGGATCTTTTTGGTGATCTGCGGGCTGGCGGCATTAGGGAGTATTTGTGTTGCTGCCTCGCAGATAGTTACTTTGGCGCCGAGCTGGTTGAAGATCGTGGCCATTTCCAGACCGACAGCCCCGGCGCCGACGATCTGCAGTTGTGCGGGGACTTCGGTCAGAGCCAAAGCCTCATCCGTGGAAATGGTGCCTGGCAGAACTTTGGGCGAGGTTCCCGTGCAGATCAAAACCTTGTTCGCTTGTGCCAGAGCTTCAGTCAGTGTGATCTCTTGGTTCACCACTTCTATCTTTCCCTCTGCCATTTCTTGCTCAAGCGACTTGACCAGTTTGCTGACCACGATATTTTTTCTTTGTATGATCCTGGGAAGATCAATGGACGGTTTGTCCACGCTAACGCCGAAATAGTTCGCTTTTTTAAGTTTTGAAAATAAATTCGTGCTTTCCAATATGGTTTTGGTGGGAATGCAGCCGTAATTTAAACAGGTGCCGCCGAGTTTATGCTTTTCGAAAAGTATAACCCTGGGCCCTGCTTTAGCTGCAGCCAGGGCCGCAGTATAACCAGCCGGGCCGCCGCCAATGATCGCGAGATCTGCTTTCATCAGTTATTCTGGCTTTCTTCTATGGCTTTGATCTTTTCCAGCCGCCGGGCATGGCGGTCGCCGTCAAATTCGGAGCCCAGCCATTTGTCCACGATGGCGGCGCCTTGCACAGCGTTGAGGACCCGGCCGCCCAGGACCAGGATGTTGGCGTTATTATGGCGCTTGGCCATTTCGGCGGTGTATTCGTCATGGCAGAGAGCGGCGCGGATACCCTTGATCTTGTTCGCGGCTATGCTCATGCCGATACCGGTACCGCAGATCAGGATGCCCTTATTATCAGCGTCCTTATTCACGTACTCCGCAACTTTTACCGCGAAATCAGGGTAATCAACTGACCCTTCGGCGTTCATAGTGCCCAGGTCCAGTACCTCTACGCCGATCTTTTTTAAATGGGAAGCTAAAGCGTTCTTCAATTCGTAACCGCCATGGTCACTGCCGATGGCTATCCGGGTGGGCATCATTTTACTCCTTTTAATGGATCTCGACGGCTTTTTCCGTGAAGTCCACAGGTATTATGCCCCGAGTTTCCGGAGTAGGCAAGGTTATGATAAAGGTAGTGCCGACTCCCAGTTTGCTTTTAACGTCGATCTGGCCGCCGTGTTCTTCGATCAGTCGATGGATGATGGACAAGCCAAGCCCGGTACCCTTTTCTTTAGTTGTAAAGAAAGGGGTAAATAGTTTATCCAGGTTCTCTTTGGTTATCCCTGCTCCGTTATCGATGACCTCGATCTCGGCCATCTTGTTGCTTAATTCCTTGGCGCGCAGAATGATCCGGCCGTCCTTTTTGCCCTGAGGCATAGCCTGCATGGCATTTAGGATCAGGTTCATCAGGACCTGGACCAGACGCTGGCCGTCACCCTTGATGATCAGGCTGTGGTCGACCATGACATCGATCAATACTTTTAATTCCTGAGCCTGGATGTTGATCAGGCGTAATACCTTGTCGATCAATTCACTTAATTGCACATCTTCCAGTTTTAACTCCGGCGTTTTGGCAAAGCCGACAAAGTCGCCGACGATCTTGTCCAGGCGGTCCAGTTCGTTCATCAGGATATCGCTATGTTCGGCCCAGAACTTGGGGTCGGTCCCCTGGCGGGAGGACATCATCTGGACAAAGAGGCGCATCGAGGTCAAGGGATTTTTGATCTCATGGGCTACGCCAGCGGCCATTCGGCCCAGGGCGGTAAGCTTGTCCGAACGGCGGACATGCATTTCCAGTTTGTTGAATTCGGTCAGATCGTTGATCACGGCCAGTTTCCCCTTGATCTTCTTTTGCATATCTTTTAAAGGGGTGGTCGTGATCGCCAAGGTTTTTTCAATATTGCCGACGTGGAACTTGGTCTCCTTGAATAAACCGTTATCTTCAGCGCTGAGATGGGACAATTTACGGACGAATTCTTTCTCAAGAGGCCAGATCTCCGCATGTTTTTTTCCGATCACATCTTCCTTGCTCCGGCCGATGATCTTTTCCGCCTGGGGATTTATGGTCTGCAGGATGCCTTTGTTGTCCATTACGATCAGTCCGGAGGACATGTTCAGCAGGACATCTTCATTGTAGTTCTTCAT
>JBAZXJ010000088.1:0-6421 GCA_041659865.1 Candidatus Margulisiibacteriota bacterium
GGACAAGGTCAAACTGTTCCAGGTCCCTACCTTGCAGGAGCTACAGGATAAAAATCCAGACGCGAGCTTTTATTATTTATCCAGCAAGGTCAAAACACCTTACTTTTCCATGAAATTCAAACCTGGAGATTTTCTGGTCTTTGGCAAAGAGACCAAGGGTCTGCCCGCGGAACTGCTCAAGGATAATCCTGACACGGCGATCACGATACCGATGTCCGGCGAAGTGCGCAGTATCAATCTTTCGACCAGTGTCGGGATAGTTCTCTATGAAGCGATCAGACAGAATTACGAATTCAAATAAGCGGTAACGATCTGCTGTAAAACCAATTTGTCCAGAATGAAAGCCTTTTCCGTTTCATAAGGCCTGATCTTTTGATTGATCCGCCAGATCGCCTGCACGGTATTCCAGTCCCAATAACCCCAGGAGATCGGCAGGAAGACTTCCATTACTTTATTTTCAGAGAAAGCCTGCAATTCAACATGCCCTATTCTGTCTGACAAGGGCACGCCGTCAGCTAATATTGTCTCTCCCAGAATGGTTTCCACCGTTAATTCGTCAGCATAAGCGCTGTTCACCCTTAGTTCATTGATCTGCTGGAAAGTCCCGTCGTCGAAATGTTTTTTTATCTCGAGTATCTTATCCTTCAATAGTTTACCCCTAACACCCACCACCTGGATTCCCGCCTGCGCGGGAATGACAGACCCATCTTCCCCTCTCTGCCCGCCGAAGGCTTTGCGCAGGCTGGGCGGAGAGGGGTTAGGGGAGAGGTCTTCAAAGGCCATCCCATCATTAATGCGTCCCGCCTGTCCGCGCACCAGCATTTCCTGCAGTACCGTGACAAAGGGGTTAGGGAGGTCTGCGGAGGTGCTAACTGCTATTTTTTGCTCCAGGCAATGATCGAGAATATCCTCTATGGTCCGCTCCACATCCGCCCGCTGGGTATAGGGTAAAAAAGTTTCCTCGATCGCCATCTGGACCGCTTCCAGGATACTGATCTGTTTTTTTTCTTCATACAGCCCCAAAAGCTTCATTCTTTCATATAAATATTGCCTCAGGTCATTACCAAAACGCGCTTCAGCAGGACCTTGGCCTGCCAGCTCCCTTAAGATCTGGGTCTTGACCTTGTCCTTGTCCTCGCTAACTTCTTTCAGGACCGACTGATAGACGTCGGCCGAATGGTCTTTGGCATAATTAAAGAGGTTCATCCAGAAGGTGGTCTGATATTGAAGAGTCCCGACCGGAGCAGTAAATTCGTCGCGGTCCTCTTCCATGATCTTAAAGAGCATTTCCTTAACTTCATTATAATCGTAGCGGAGATTGCCCGCCTGATATACGGCATTAGTAAATTTGTCCTTAACATTATGGACCATAGCCAGCAATTGCACCTGCATCCGGTCGTAAATAGCAGGCAGGTCAAGCTCAAGTTGTTTAAAATCTATCCGCATATCCGGAGAAATATATTTTGAGATCACAGAACCGATGACGTCTGTCTGGTCAGCCATGAAATCTTCATTAGGGTCCAAGAACCAGTTGTCGGAAAGATAGACCATCAGCATCCTGGCCGCCTTGGAATATTCTCCCTGGTTCAAAGCCAGTTCGCAGAAATGCGCCAGCGGACCGCGCAGGTCACCTTTGGTCGGGGCACAATCCGCGGTAAATTCCTTTAAGACGCCGACAATGTCGTGTTCAAAATGCAGGAAAGCTTCGCCCAGCGCGGCATCATCCTCATTCATCGACTCCAGGCAAAGACCGTGACCGATCTCGTGCCAGAGGACCTGCTCCACCATCTCGTCAATGAACAGTTCCTTGATCTGCACCAATTCCTGGGCGGAATGGACATCGTAGATCAATAAGGCCTTTTGTTTGATAACTTCGCGGATATTTCCTTCCAGACTGCTCATTAATTTGCGCAGTTCAGTGTCGTGGTACAAAAAGACCTTGACCCACTTGTTATAAAAGATCGTCTCCATGGCCACCTTGCGGATGGTCACGTTCTTTTCGCCGATGATGGCAGCTATTGAAAGACAATTGGTCGGCGTACGGGCTTCCTCGGTCTCCTGCAGATATATCCGGTAACCGTTCATATTCTGTTCAACTACGTCCCCGAACAGGATACTGCGGTGATGGCCAAAAAAACCGATGGTCAACCGTTTCTTTGAGCCCAAAAAAGCAAGCGCTTCATTTAGCTCTTTGTCCTGAAAGGTATCATATTCCCTGCCCAGGATATTGAACTTCTCCTGTTTTTCCAGGACCTGTAGTTTATCCAAAGGCAGATCACGAAACCTGGACCTGGCTTCCTGGATATTTTTACGGAAGCGGTCGGCATCGTATTGGCTGACCTCCTGGTCCGTAGGGATCTTTAACAGCAGACGGCAGTAACTGATCGATACCCTTTGCTCGCCCAGGTCGGTATAGTCCCCTGTCTTTTCCATAATATAATATTGCAACTGGGAAATATATTCTATCTGGCGGATGATCGCTTCTTCAACGATCGCTCTAACCTCGTCGGCATGTGAAAAAACCGGTTGCTTCTTGCTAGCAAGCTCTTTATAGAAAGTTTCCTTGTACCTGCTGTCAGAGCTTTTTACGGTCATTACAATGCCACAACAGGATAGTCCCTGCCTTTTAACAAGAGGCTTTGGCGCAGAGCTTTTTCCAGGACGAGCTTGCGCAGATCGAGGATCTTGGCTGGTTCTTGTTTTTGGTGCTCAACTTTTACGATAACTGCTGTTTGTGTTCGCATGAATTTCCCCCTGAATGTTCTGTATGTTTATATCTTAACTAAAAAAGAGGGGTTAATGCAATGGATTTTTTGGATCACAAGGAGACAGAGTGACAAGAATTCGACACCGTCATTGCGAGGAGGCATCCGACGTGGCAATCTCGATAAGCACTACCTTTCGAGAGATTGCCACGTCGCCCCGATGCGGGACTCCTCGCAATGACGGGGTGTATCCTTTATTGCGACATGCACTTCCATATAATCCTTAACCGCTTACGATGTGCCGTCTACAGGATCCCCCACAGCTTATGCAGCTGCGGCATGATGCGGATATCATGGCCGGGGAGCAGACGTTTCAATTTGGTCTGGACCTGGACCAGTTCTTTTAAGCGCAATTTCCCCGCCTGCAGTTTTTTCGCTTCCGGCTGGAGGAAAAGTATCAAAGGTTTACGGCCGGTCAACAATTCGGCGATCTGCTTTAGGTCGTTGGCCGTGACCTGCTCATCAATGATCACCTTGATATAGCAACGCGTCTTCTTGCTGATCTGGGCCAGGAAATGCTTGTGGACCGGCCAAGGCTCCGGCTGTCCGCCGGCATCCGGTAGCTTGATATCCATGGAGACTATGTCCAGCCATGGCGCTAAAATATTGTATTGCTCCGCCAGCGTTCCGTTGGTTTCCAGGAGGATCTGTTTGTTTTTCTTCTTCAAGACCGGCAGAAGTTCCCTCAGGAATTCTACCTGCAATAATGGCTCGCCTCCGGTTAAGGCTACCGTGTTGCTAAACCAGGCATATTCGCCGATGATCCTGGCGGTATCAGGCACGGATAAAGGATTTAATAGTTCAGCATATTTCTGACCGAAAGCATCCTGATGAACGCGGCATTTCTCCGTTGGGGAAATATCCGTATCACAATAGGAGCAAGCCAGGTTACAACCGCTAAAGCGGAGAAAGATCTGGGGCTGACCGGCGAAAAGTCCTTCGCCTTGCAGGGAGGGAAATATTTCCTGGATATTGGCTTTGATCTTAGGCAACACCCTTCACCTTGCACCTGGCCGTATTGATATCGCGCATTTCCATTACATATAAGGACATCACCGAGCGGGCAAAGTCCGGCAGATCAGCTTCGGGCATAAGTTCATTCAAACCGATGGTCGGGACTGGAGTGTTCTTGCTAGAGATGTTCAACCCTACATGGATCAATGAGGATACAGGGGATAAAGTGGCGATCGAAACCGATAGTTTACGCTTGTTGTAATAAAGATCATCACCCTGGCGATCAAGGACGGTCGACTTGTCAGCCTTGCCATGGCCCTTGCGCCAAAGCCCGCTGGCCAGGAGTTCCTTGATGATACAGATCAGCATCCGCTGTCTTAACACAGCTTTCTCCAGGTCCTGGTCAAAATGTTCGATAATAAAATGAAGCATGTTCTCGCTATAGATGAATTCCTTTTTCAAGACATCTTCCATATCTACCATATGATCACTGACCTCTGCTTTGCCGGTGAACGAGGTAATAGCGTCACCCAGAAAACCTGTGTTCTTATAGATCCACAATGAGGAGAGCTGCTCGCCGGTGTAGTCGATACGTTTGTTTATAAACTTAGCTTTTATCATATCAATTTGCTCCAAACATTTTGACTATAGTACACCATCCGTCATTGCGAGGAGTCTTCGACGAAGCAATCTCTAGAACTAATAACGCAACTTCTATTGAGAGATTGCTTCGTCGGATGCCTCCTCGCAATGACGGACCTGATAGTCTCCTTCATTCCGTACTCCGCGATCCGAATGCCCTACAACGCCCGTTGTAAGCGCAAACACGATTCGCACTTCCCGCAGGGCTTCTCTCCGCCCAGATAACAGCTCCAGCAAAGTTCGATCGGAATATTTTTCTGTCGGGCCAGCTTAACAATATCTATTTTATTCATCGGCTGGGTGTAACTTATTACTTTTACCTTGTTCAAGGTCGAATAGCTTAAACTTTTCTTGATACTTTCAATAAAGGGCAAGCTGTTGTCAGGGAAGGTGATCGCTTCCTCGGCGTTAAAACCGGTAACCACTGCGTCAGCGCCCATGCTCTCGGCAAAAGCAGCGGCAATATTAATGAACAGGCCGTTGCGGTTCGGCACCCAGACGTCCATAGCGGTCTGGCGAGCCGCTTCACCGTCAAGCTGTTCGGTGCTCGGAGTTGGCACCTTTAACTCTTTGTTGACCAGCGAGGTCCTGGTTATTTCGGCCAGCCAGGGCAGATCGATAATTTTCAGAGGGACCTTATAATGTTCCGTGATCTTTTTTGCGGAGGCGATCTCCTGCAAAGCCGCTTTCTGCCCGTAGTTGAAGTGTAAACACAACACTATCTCCGCTTTTTCCATGGCTTGATGCAGGGAGACGGTGGAATCGAGGCCGCCGGATAAAAGAACTACACTCTTCAAATTAAACTCTCCTTATTAATTGCAAATACGCCCGTCATTGCGAGGAGGCAGCCGACGTGGCAATCTCTTTAACCAATAACACTACTTTCTAAAGATTGCTTCGTCGGCTGCCTCCTCGCAATGACGGAGGGTTTTCCATACTTCATTCCGCAATCCGCAATCCGAATTCCGCATTGGCACAGATCATTCCCAATAACTAACCGAATTCTTCTCCGTCTCCCAGACCGTTATTTTAGCCAGTTTGGCTGTTCTCGGAAGACGTTTTTTATATTCATTATATATATGTTTAGCAATATTCTCCGCAGAGGGGTTGATCTCTTTGAAGAACTCCAAATCATTTAATGAGCAATGGTCCAACGGTTCCAGGATCTCGCCGAGCCATTTCTTGGCCAGACCAAAATCGATGGATAAACCGGCTACGTCCAGTATTTCACCGGAAATAGCAGCCAAGACTTTATAGTTATGCCCGTGCAGGTTCTCGCATTTACCTTTGTAATGGCGGAGATAATGGGCGGCGGCAAAACTTCCTTCAACGCTTATTTCGAACATGGGAGGGATTATATCACGAAACCTGAGCTTATCAAGGCAGTTTCTTGGCCAGGGCAGAAAGCTTGGCCAATTTGGCCTTGAGGTCCTTTTTATTCTGGACACGGAATTTTAGTTCCAGCCAGTCCTGCTCGAAATTAGGAGCGTGCTGTAAATGCATATCTGGCGGGAGTTTAAGCTCTTTTTTCCATTGGGCGAATTCCTCTTCCCAGGCCGCCAGCATCGGGAAGCGGGCCTTGTTCAGTAATTGCCTGACCCGCGCTATCTTTTCCTGGGGACTTAGCTTGCCGGCTAACAATTTATTGAGACCAAGCTTGCTAAATAACTTTTTCGTAGAGATATCATCACGAAGTGTGATCTCTCTGATATTTTGTTCTACTTCTTTTTTTTCGGAGAAGGTTAAGGGCAGAGAAGATGCCAGATCACTTGTCATTTTTTCTTACCCCGGCCCAGGCATAGCGCAAAGAATTTTTCTTTTCATTGATAAAGCAGTTCAGCCAATAAGGGTATTTCTTTCTCTTCCAGGCCCCCTGTTTTAAAACATTATATTTAAAACTTATTTCTTTAAAGACCGCTTTGCGCTGTTTGCTGTCGATGACCAGGCCCATGAACTTTTCCAGAGCATAGATGCGGAAACGGTCCATGCCCCAATAGCGATGGGATAGCTGATCCACATGGCCGCCACGCTTGATGATCAGCTGATCCTTGATGAAATAG
>JBAZXJ010000089.1:0-6399 GCA_041659865.1 Candidatus Margulisiibacteriota bacterium
AGCGTTCGGAGTAGGCGTCCCGATGCCGACCAAGCCAGTTGCTGATATTCTCATTCTCTCATTAATATTGCCGGCGCTGCTTCGAGTATGAAATACTAAGCCTGTCAGATTAGAACCTTCATGATAAGAACCTAACCTGCCGGTAATATCGCCATTACTGTTCTTGAAAACAATATGTGCTGCAAGGCTCGGCGCAATAGGATATGAGCTGATCAGGCTCATTACCTGCTGGACATTATCTGAAACAACAAGTTTACTATCTGGCCCATTTGTCCCGATACCAACATTGCCAGCATTGGTTATCCTCATCCACTCAGTACCAAAGTTAGGAGTAGGATTTGTGGTCGTTTTACCAAAAACAAGCTGGCCAAGGTTATTAACGGCAAAAGCGGTGACATTTGAGGCAGGTGTATCCCTGAACAAACCAACATTAACCCCATTGTTGGTATCGAATAAAAGGAGATATGGTCCGCCAGGAGTAGCACTTGATCCAAGAGAGATCGGCGCTTGGGGATTCGTAGTTCCTATTCCAATATAGCCATTCGTCGAAACCACAACGGCCTGTCCCCCACCGATCTTGCTCAAGCCGCCGGCCTGCAAAGCATAGCCAACGCTGTTGATCTTAGTCCGCGGAGCAAGAGTTTCTGGTGTGCCTGCAGGATCAATGATAACCTCGAGATAGGCCTGGTCACCGCTGAAAACATTCGGACTAACCTGGTCCAACGCGACAGAATAAATACCCTGGTTAACAGGTACGCTAATGTTGCTAGTGGACCAAAGTAGATTCCCAGCCAGTACAGAAGTTGGATCATTATAGATCTTAAATGTCATGGTCAACGTCGAATTGACCAACGCGCCATTCTGCAGAAGACGGCCGGAGTAGGTCAGCTGGGTGGGTACGGCGAGGGCCGAGATCGTCAACATCGATAGCAATATAATTCCTGAAAGTGTTTTTTTTAACATAAGTACCTCCATTGAATTTGAAGACTGAAGTAAGGAAGTAAAGAATTAAAGTAATATAAGCAGGCAGATAACGAAGCGCCAATTCATTATTACAATACTTCTTTACTTCATTAATTCTTTACTTCTGAATTACTTCTGGCCATTCTATCAATTATCCCCTATCCCACCCCATCTGGCAATCGCTATTTTCAAAAGTCGAAGTCCCCCTTTAGGGGGATTTAGGGGGCCTTCTTCTCCCCTATCAAGAAGGCACGCTTCGACAAGCTCAGCGACCAAAAACACAAAGGGCACGGATAGCCGTGCCCTTTGAAAGAAACAATAATAATATCGTTTAACGCTTGCTGAACTGGAACGATTTTCTCGCTCTCTTGTGGCCGTAATGTTTGCGTTCCTTGATCCTGGCGTCCCTGGTCAGGAAACCGCCGGTCTTGAGCTGGGCATGCAGGTTCTGATCGAAAAGGACCAGTGCTTTAGAGATTCCGGCCTTGATGGCTCCGGCCTGGCCGGAGATACCTCCGCCTTTTACTTTAGCCATGATGTCGAATTTATTATCCATGCTTAAATATGACATCGGCTGCTGAACTGTTTTCAAAAGCCTGACGCTTCTTAAATATTCCATACCTTCACGGTCGTTGATCTCCAGCTTACCGTCGCCGATCATCAGCCATACTCTGGCGATACAGTTCTTTCTCTTGCCAGTTCCATAGAATTGACTGCCTGGTTTTACCTTCGGCACCTTGGGCTTTGGTTCGCTTGCTTTAGGCTTTACTGGTTCTACGGCTACGATCTTGGGCGCAGCTGGAGCAGATGAAGCTTCCTCGGCTTTTTTCTTGGCGGGAGCTGCTTTCTTTGGCTTTGCTTCCTTGCCTTCTTCTTCGCTCTTTACAGCTTTAACCGCCTTGGGCTTGACCACCTTTTAGGTTCAGTTTCTTTGTCAGCCGCATCCTTTTTAGTAGCCATGCTTCAATATCCCTTTCTGAATTATATTACCTTAACTTCCGGCTTTTGTGCTTCATGACCATGCTTTTCATCGGCATAGATCTTAAGCTTATTTAAGAATGGCTGCTGCATCTTGTTCTTGGGCAGCATCCCTTTGACCGCTTCCCTGATCACCCGGTCAGGATACTTCTTCAAGAGGTTCTCCAGGCTGACCTTTTTCAAACCGCCCGGGTAGCCGGAATAATTATAATAGAACTTGTCCTGCAGTTTCTTTCCGGTAACATGGATCTTCGAAGCATTAGTTACGATAACAAAATCACCAGTATCCACGTTCGGCGCGTAAACTGCTTTATCTCTGCCGCGCAGGATCTGGGCGATCTTGGTCGCCAGGCGGCCCAGGGTCTGTCCTTCAGCGTTTATGATCCACCATTTTTTGACGATCTCTTTAGCTACTGGCTGATAAGTCTTTTTTATTTTCATGATCGATCATTTCCCTTTAATAATATACTTTATTCAAATACAAACCTTCGGCCGGCGCCGGACTGCCTATTTTACGGCGGTCACCGCTGGCCACTACCCTGGCAAAGTCCGCCAGATCGAGCTCCCCCGTCCCCACATCCAATAACGCACTAACTATATTTCTGACCATTCTGTACAAAAAAGCATTCGCTTTAAGTTTAAATTCTGTTACTTTAAGTCTTTTTCCGAACTGGTCCACTAATACTCTGGAGCGGATCGAGATCGAAAATATCCGGCGGTTAAATATCTTGTTCCCGCTGCCGGTCGAACAAAAAGTCTTTAAATACTTCTCGCCCAATAAAACCTTTGCCGCTTTTCTCATTTTGACCAGATCAACTTGCGTTTTTTGGTCCAGATGAGCGATATAAGGCTCCATAAATATTGGCACCTGCTCATTTAGCGCCAGCAAGTAAACATACTCTCTGGCCTTGGCCGAGAACCGGGCTTGAAAATCATCCGGTACTATATCGACCTTGAGCACCCTTATGGAACGCGGCAGATGAGAGTTGATCACCTTGGGCAAGCGTTTAAGCGGGATCTTGATATCCGCCTTAAAACTTACGACCTGCCCGAGAGCATGTACGCCTCTGTCCGTTCTTCCCGCCGCTTGTATTTTTTCATGTCCCTGAGCAACCAGCTTTAAAGCCTGCTCTAATTTCCCGGCAACGGTATTATCATCTATCTTCTGCCGTTGCCATCCCAGAAAGTCTGAACCATCATAGGCCAGAACCAGTTTATAATTCTTCAAGATCTGAGCCAAAACTACTTGGCGGCAGCCTTTTTAGCTACGGTCTTGGCCACAACTGCTTTTTTTTCTTTTACCTTCTTAACAGGCTTAACCGGGGCTATTTCTGCCTTGGCAACTGCCGCAGGCATATCAGCTAATTCCAGCACAGCCATCAAAGAAGCATCGCCCTTGCGCCGCCCAATGATGGTCGAACGCAGGTACCCGCCGTTACGGTCGGTCATATTTCCGGCCAGAGCGATTATTTTACTTACCAGGACCTTGTCCGGCATGATCTTGAGCATCTCTCTTCTGGAAGCTAAAGTACCTTTTTTGGCAAAAGTAATAATATTGTCCACGAACTTTTTCGTCTCTTTTGCTCTGGTCAGAGTGGTCGTGATCTTTTTTTCTTCGAACAAAGACCTGCTCAGGCTTTTCAGCAGAGCTATTCTCTGGTCAGTTGCTTTGTTGAGTTTGCGATAACCGGTTTTATGTCTCATTATTCGTCATCCTCATCTTCTTCCGGCAGTTCTTTAAGCGCCAGGTTGAATTGTTTCAGCTTGGAGTTGATCTCATCAGCTGATTTCCGGCCAAAGTTCTTGATCTTCATCAGATCAGGCAAGTCCTTGGAGACCAGTTCTGCTATCTTCTCGATACCGGCCTTGCGCAGGCAGTTATATGAACGGGCCGAAAGTTCTAAGTCCTCGATGGTCAATTTCAGACCTAACTGTCTTTGGGCATCAAGATCTATCGCTTTGCTGTCGGATTTCTTTTCAGGCTTTTTGTTCATATCAATAAAGATGGCCAGCTCTTCCTGCAGGATCATCGCGCTTTTGGCCACTGCATCAACAGGGGTTATACAGCCATTGGTCCATACTTCCAGGATCAGCTTGTCGAAATCGATCTTTTTGCCGACGCGGAAATCTTCGACCGTATGGTTAACTTTCAAGACCGGGCTAAAAGTAGCATCGACCGGCACGGTACCGATCGGCATATCTTTCTTCTGGGCAGGATCTACCGGCAGATAACCAACGCCCTGATTCAAAGTTATCTCAACATTTAATTTGCCGCCCTTGTTCAAAGTAGCAATATAATGATCTTTATTGATCACTTTGACGTCAGAGTCGGTCTTGATATCACCCGCAGTTACCGTACCGTCCTCTTTAACGGACAGTTTTGCTTTGCGCGGTTCGGTATCTGAACCAGAATAACTATAGACTACACCTTTCAAGTTCATGATAATGTCGAGGATATCTTCCTTGAGATTATCCATCGTGGCGAACTCATGCGAGACGCCGTCGATCTTTACAGCGGTCGTAGCCATTCCGCCCAGCGAGGCCAAAAGCACCCGGCGCAGGGAATTCCCCAAGGTATTGCCAAAGCCTCTTCTTAGCGGACTCGCCTCGAATCTTCCGTATTTGTCTGTCTGTTCAATTATCTTCACCCATGATTTTTCTTCTGACACTTAATTAACCCTCCTTATCTAGAGTAAAACTCGACGATCATCTGCTCTGAGACCGGAATATCGATCTCCGTTCTTTCCGGAAGTCTCAGCATTACGGCCTCATTTTTGGCCGGATCGAAACTATACCATAGACCAGGTTTCTTCTTGCTTAGCACATCGATCATGGACTTGAACAATGATACTGATCTGGATTTTATCTGAACTGTATCATTAGCTTTTAACACCAGTGAAGGGATGTTCGCGGTCCGGTTATTGACCATGAAGTGACCGTGTCTGACCAGCTGTCTTGACTGCTGGCGGGAAGAGGCTAAGCCTACCCTGTAGACAAAATTATCCAAACGGCTTTCCAGCATCTTGATGAAATTATCACCGCTCATGCCTTTTTGGCGGACAGCCTTGGCAAAAGTCTTGCGAAATTGCTTTTCGCCGATGCCATAACAATGTCTGGCTTTTTGTTTTTCATGAAGACGAACGCCGTAATCAGAAAGCTTTCTGCGCCTGACCGAGGAGGCTCCGGACATTCCTGGCGGATATGCTCTTCTGGTAAAACTACACTTGGTCGTATAGCACCGTTCACCCTTCAGCATGAGCTTTTCGCCCCGGCGCCGGCATAATTTACATAAAGGTCCTGTGTATCTGCCCATCTTTATACTCTCCTTCTCTTGCGAGGACGGCATCCGTTATGAGGGATAGGCGTCACATCTCGGATCGAATTGATCTCTAAACCTGCTTGCTGCAGGGCGCGGATCGCAGTTTCACGGCCGGAACCTGGTCCTTTGACCAGAACATCGACAACTCTCATGCCAGCGGCGATTGCCTTGACAGCAGCGCTTTCTGCGGCAGACTGAGCAGCGTAAGGCGTTCCCTTTTTGGAACCCTTAAACCCAACGACCCCTGAACTACCCCAGGAAACAACGTCACCGGTTTTGGATGCAATGGAGATAATGGTATTGTTAAAAGTAGACTTAATGGTCGCCACGCCTTCCTCAGCTACTTTTCGAGCTTTTTTCTTTTTGCTAGGCGCTTTTGCTTTTGCCGCTGGTGCTGCACCGGCGTCCTTTTTGTCTTTTTTTTCTTTTTCTTTTGCCATTATCTATCTTCTCCTTACTTTAACTTCCAGCTGATCTAGTATTTTGAAACTAGACTTTCAATTATTAGGTCTTTGTAGCTGCCATCTTCTTGTTAGCTACGGTTTTCTTTTTACCGCGCTTGGTCCTGGCATTGGTCTTGGTCCGCTGACCGCGGCAAGGCAGATTCTTACGATGGCGGCTGCCACGATAAGAGTTTATTTCCTGAAGCCTCTTGATATTAAGCGAAACATCACGGCGCAGATCGCCCTCAAGCACATATTTGCTTAAGGCTTCCCTAAGCCTGACGATCTCATCTTCAGAGAGATTCTTAACCCTGGTCTCAGGATTTATTCCGGTAGCAAGTAAAAGGTCCCTGCTGCGGTTGATACCGATACCATAAATATATGTTAAGGCGACCTCTACTCTTTTATCTCTTGGTAGATCAACGCCGACAAGACGAGCCATAATATTTCCCTTTCCTTATCCCTGTCTTTGCTTATGCTTAATGTTCTCACAGATCACCATGACCCGGCCATGGCGTTTTATGACTTTACACTTGGCACATATTTTCTTTACAGATGGTCTTACTTTCACTTCTAACACCTCGTTTTGCTTACTTTACCCGGTACGTTATTCTACCCCTGGAAAGATCATAAGGAGACAGTTCCAGTTTCACTTTGTCTCCAAGCAATATCCTGATAAAATTCTTACGAATTTTT
>JBAZXJ010000090.1:0-6395 GCA_041659865.1 Candidatus Margulisiibacteriota bacterium
GAAACATTCCATAAAGAAAAACCGCTTAACACCTGCGGTTTTAAGAATTCCCTTAACATATACCAGCCGCCACTCGGGGCAGCTCGTCCAGTACCCTTTATATTTTTTTACTGTAGGTCTGGCCAATCTGCCATCTCCCCACCACCCCTTTATTGAAGTCGTATTCAAGTGAAACAGACGAGGCTATCGTCCCCTCTCTGCCAGCCGCATCGGCTTGGCGGAGAGGGGTTAGGGGAGAGGTCTTAACTGCAAGACGATCTCGACATGGAATACTTAAAGAGATTGCCACGTCGGATGCCTCCTCGCAATGACGGCACTTGTCGTTCCTCCGTCCCCCTCACCTCCATAACATGGACACCTTGCGCTTACTGTCTGCTGGCTCCTGTCTCCTGTATTCTGTCTTTACATTGCAATTCATATATTGTATAGTAATTACATTCAAAAAAGGAAGTAATTTATGAAAATATTAGAAAAAAAGCGTGAAAATAACCAGTTTATCCTGAAAATAGAAGAAGATTACGCCGAAGTTGTTAAAAAATCGGCTGATTTATTCAAAACAGAGGTTCATAAGTATAGAATTCCAGGGTTTCGTCCGGGAAAAGCGCCACGAAATGTCTTTGAACAGCATTTTGGCAAAGGTTTTCTACTGGAAAAGGCGGTAAATGAGGTTATTTCGGACTGTTATGTCAAAGCAGTAGAACAGGAAAAGCTTCAACCGGTAGACTACCCTAAAGATATAGAGGTAGAACAATTTGATGAAAACAAACCGGTAGTCTTCAAGTTCGCCCTTACGGTCAGCCCCGAAGTACAATTAAAAAAATTCAAAGGTTTGAGTGCGGAAAAAAAGACCGTTGCAGTCAACGAAGCTGATCTGGATAAGCGCCTGGACGAAGTTAGAGAAAGTCTGGCTGAATATATCGAGGTCAAAAGACCAGCGCAAAAAGAAGATATTGTCAGATACGACCTTAAAGCTATGGTCGAGAATACCCCTATCGCGGCTTTTACCAAGACAAACCAGGGGACCAGGATCGGCATTAACGGTATCTCGCCTGAATTTGATGAACAATTGATCGGTATTAACTATAACGAAACAAAATCCTTCCAGCTTAGTTTCCCTGCCGATCATCATCATCTGGACCTTAAAGGTAAAACCGTGGATTTCTCCGTGTTATTGACCGAAATAAGAGAAAAGCAGCTCCCTGCTCTTGATGACAGCTTTGCCCAGAAGGTCAGCGAGTTCAAGACCATTGAAGAGCTAAAGACCAAGATGAAAGAAGCTATGGTCGCCCATGCCGAGAGCGAAGCCGACGCGGCTTTAAAGGAAGCTTTGATAGCGGAACTGGTCAAGGCTAATCCGATCGATATTCCTGAAGTGATGATCAACCGGCAGATCGATTCCTTTATCGAAAAGCTCAAACATTCGATCAGCGAGCAAAAACTGGATTGGGAAACCTATCTGAAATATGCCAACAAAACTCCTGAAAATATCAGAAAAGAATACCAGGAGCCGGCCCAAAGACGGGTAGCAGCAGATCTGCTGCTGCAAAAGCTGATCGAAACTGAAAAGCTGGAGATCCCTCAGGAAGAGTTAGAAAAAGAACTAGGCAGGATCGCCGAACAGGAACTAAAACAACCGTTGGACAAGGTGCGCGATCAGCTTAGACAGAGTGAACCCTATATCCAGGAATATCTATTGATCAACAAGGCTGTTGACCTGATCGTCAGCAATGCCAAAATTAAAAAGGGAGGTAATTAGTATGTCAGTAATTCCAATGGTGATCGAGCAGACCGGACGCGGGGAAAGATCTTATGATATATATTCCCGCTTGTTAAAAGAAAGAATAATCTTTGTCGGGATGGCCATCGATGATGACGTAGCTAATCTGATCATGGCCCAGTTATTGTTCCTGGAAGCGGAAGATCCGGGCAAGGATGCCTGGCTTTATATTAACAGCCCTGGCGGAGTAGTTACTGCTGGGCTGGCTATCTACGATACTATGCAATATATCAAGACCAAGGTTTCAACGATCTGTATCGGCCAGGCGGCTTCCATGGGCGCTTTGTTATTATGCGCCGGTGAAAAAGGCAAGCGTTTCGCCCTGCCTAACGCCAGGATCATGATCCACCAGCCCTTAGGCGGTGCCCAGGGCCAGGCGACGGATATCGAGATCCAGACCAAGGAGATCTTAAGGATCAAACATAGCTTAAATGAGATCATGGCCAGACATTCCAACAAACCGATCAGCAAGATCGAAAAGGATACCGACCGCGATTTTTATATGACGGCAGAAGAAGCTTTGGCCTACGGCCTGATCGATGAAGTAATTAAACCTACTATACTCGAAAAGAAATAAAATGACGCGCTATTCCAATCTCAGCGAACCGCGCTGTTCTTTCTGCGGAAAGAACCAGGGCCAGGTGAACCGTCTTATCGCTGGGGCACATAGCTATATCTGCGATGAATGCGTACGGATCTGCGGTGACCTGGTACGCGACGAAAAAGATTTCCCCAAGAAAAAGACCTCGCCGATCTTCTCCCTGAACAACCTGCCGATACCACGGGAGATCCATAATTTTCTCAACGAATATATCATCGGCCAGGAAAGCGCCAAGAAAATACTTTCTGTTGCTGTTTATAACCATTACAAACGGATCAGCGTAGAGGCCGAGCCAAATAATGCTCAGGATAACACAGAGCTAAACAAAAGCAATGTCCTGCTCATCGGTCCTACGGGCAGCGGAAAGACCCTTCTGGCTCAAACCCTGGCGAAGTTCCTGCATGTACCCTTCGCTATTGCCGACGCTACGACGATAACTGAAGCCGGTTATGTCGGCGAAGACGTTGAGCATGTGCTTTTCCGACTGCTCCAGATCGCCGAGGGAGATGTCTCCTGGGTTTCCAAAGGTATCGTTTATATCGATGAGATCGACAAGATCGGTCGCAAATCCGAGAACCCCTCGATAACCAGAGATGTTTCCGGCGAAGGCGTCCAGCAAGCCCTGTTAAAGATGCTGGAGGGATCGATCATAAATGTACCGGCTAAAGGCGGGCGCAAACATCCCCAGCAGGAATTCATCCCGATCGATACGACCAATATCTTGTTCATCTGCGGCGGATATTTTGAAGGTCTGGAAAAGATAATCAAGACCAGACTGAACACCAACCCGTTAGGCTTTGAAGGTAAACGCGATCGCTCCAAGCGGTTGAAAAAAGAAGATGTTGCCTCCAAGGTCCTGCCAGAAGACCTGATCAAATACGGGCTGATCCCTGAATTGATCGGCCGTATCCCGATAACCACTACTCTTCAGGAACTAGATGAAGATTCCATGATCCATATCCTGACCGAACCGCGCAACGCTCTGACCAAGCAGTTCCACAAGCTGCTCAAGCTGGACAATATCGACCTGGATTTCGAAGAAAAAGCCTTAAAGCTGATCGCCAAGGCAGCCCTGCAAAGAAAAGTCGGTGCCCGCGCCCTGCGCTCGATCATGGAAGAGATCATGCTCGATATCATGTATCACGCGCCTAATGAAAAAGAACCGCGCAAGGTAACGATAACTGAAAAAGATGTCTTACGTCATGTCAGCCTGGTGGATTAAGAATGCACGACGAACAAAATAGCATCTATCCTTTGATCCCCCTGCGCAACATGGTGATCTTTCCGCGCATGATCATTCCCCTGTTCATCGGCCGGGAGCGTTCACTGGACGCTTTGAGCAATGCTTTGGACAATGAAAAACTGATCGTGCTGGCTTCACAAAGAGATGAAGGCGTCGAAGAACCGGGACCGGACCTGATCTACGAGATCGGGACCATGGCAGAGATCGTCCAGGTCTTAAAACTACCCGATGAGACGACTAAGGTCCTGGTCGAAGGACTGGGCAGGGTAAGGATCAAGCGTTTTTCGCAAAGCGATCCTTCTTATCTGGTCGAAGCCGAAAAACTCGAAGATACCGAAAAAGGCTCTAATGAACTGGAAGTACTTTCCAACATTTTGATCGAGCAATTTGAGTCCTACGTTAAGCTCAATAAAAAGATCCCGGCGGAAACGCTGATGTCGATCGTAAATATCGAAGAACCAGGACGGCTGGCCGACCTGATCGCCTCCTATCTGATCCTCAAAGTTGCCGAAAAGCAGGAGATCCTTGAATTGCAATCGGTACTGGAACGCTGTAAAAAGCTGAACGAGATCCTCCTGCGGGAGATAGATCTGCTGGAAGTGGAAAAGAAACTGCATGTTAAGGTCAAAGACCAGATCGACAAGGTCCAGCGCGAGTATTATTTAAAAGAAAAGATCAAGGCTATCCAGGATGAATTAGGCGGGGAAGAAGGCGGGGTCAGCCCTGAGGTCGCGGAATACCGGGCCAGGATCGCCAGCGCCCAGATGTCCGAAGAAGCCCGCAAAAAAGCTGACAAGGAACTTAGCCGTCTGGCCAAGATGCCAGGAGTAACTGCGGAATCAGGTGTGATCAGGACCTATTTAGACTGGCTGATCGATCTGCCCTGGTATAAAAAGACCAAGGAAACTCTGCGTATCGCTGAGGTGGAACGTATCCTCAACGAGGACCATCATGGTCTGGAAAAGGTCAAAGAACGTGTACTGGAGTACTTTTCCGTATTTAAATTGACCCATAAGATCCAGGGCTCGATCCTTTGTTTCGCCGGACCTCCGGGCGTAGGCAAGACCTCGATCGCCCGCTCCATCGCCCGTTCCATGCATCGGGAATTTTATCGTATCTCGCTTGGCGGAATGCGCGATGAAGCTGAATTGCGCGGACACCGCAGGACCTATGTAGGTTCCATGCCCGGAAGAATTATCCAGGCCCTGCAAAAAGTTGCTTACAAGAATCCGGTGATCCTGCTCGATGAGATCGACAAGATGGCTTCGGATTTCCGCGGCGATCCTGCAGCGGCCTTGATGGAGATCCTGGACCCGGAGCAGAATAAATCGTTCTCTGATCATTATATGGAAGTCGCTTTTGACCTTTCCGATATCCTGTTCATCTGTACCGCCAATACTTTGCATAATATCCCCGGTCCGCTTTTGGACAGGATGGAATTGATCGATATCCCCGGCTATACCGAAGAAGAAAAGATCCAGATCGCGCTCCGCTATCTGGTCCCAAAACAGCTGGAGAAACACGGGCTTTCCAAAAAGAGCTCGATCTTTCCCGAAGAGATCCTGCGTTCGATCATCAAGGAATATACCAAAGAAGCCGGGGTGCGTAACCTGGAAAGACTGATCGCCCAGATCTGCCGTAAAGAAGCAAAACTGGTGGTTGAAGAGAAAAAGACCAAGCTCAAGATGAACAAAAGCATGCTAAGAAAGTTTTTAGGCATACCCAAGTTCTTGCAGGATAAAATGGAAGAAGCAGACCAGCCAGGAGTAGCTACAGGCTTGGCCTGGACGGAAATGGGCGGCTGTACCCTGCCGGTGGAAGTAGCTATCCTCAAAGGACGCGGCAATTTGACCATTACCGGCCAGTTAGGGGAAGTCATGCAGGAAAGCGCCAAGGCCGCCTTAAGCTATGTCCGCTCCAAAGCCGAAGAATTACATATCAATCCAAATTTTTATCGGCTCAACGATATTCATATCCATGTACCGGAAGGCGCTATTCCCAAGGATGGACCATCCGCTGGTATAACGATGGCTACAGCTCTGGCCTCTGCCCTGTCGGGTATCCCTACCCGCAAGGATGTGGCCATGACAGGGGAAATAACTTTGCGCGGAAGAGTCTTACCGATCGGTGGACTGAAAGAAAAGGCACTGGCTGCTTTTGCTACCGGGATCCGTACGGTGATCATTCCTGATGAGAACCAAAAAGACCTGGAAGATATTCCGCTCAAGATCCGTAAAAAGATCAAATTCGTTCCAGTAAGACATATGGACCAGGTTCTGGCAGAAGCATTAATTCATGATGCTCCGAAGATCGATCCGAAAGAACCTTTAGCCTTAGCCTAAGACCAATTCCATTCGTTCGATCTTGGCTGTTTTAGCGAACATATCCTGTACTCTGGTGTTTTTCACAGGGCCCGAAGGCAGCGTAAGTTCTTGTATCTCGGCCACTGAACCATCTTCATTTAGAACAGTAACCCGCCACTTGGCTTCTTTAACCTGAACGGTCAGGGCTTTTTCCTGCAAGCCGATCAACTTGGTCTCGACGATCTTACAGCCTGCGGGCAGAACATGATCGAGCACTTTGCCGACCTGGTCGGGGAAAACGTATTTATTCAAGGTTATATCAGCATACTCGCCCAAACTACTCATCCCTACCGACAAGGGCCAGGCTACGCTTAATTTCATCCTGGGCGAGAATTCACCGCTATAAACGACCGGCAGGTCGGAACGGCGGATCGCCCGCTCCAGGAGCTTCATCAGGTCCAGATGGGACAA
>JBAZXJ010000091.1:0-6381 GCA_041659865.1 Candidatus Margulisiibacteriota bacterium
AGAACATCGGCCTGGCCCAGAGAGAATCCGCCCAGCGTACTGGCGATCTTCATCACCTGTTCCTGGTACAGGATCATGCCGTGAGTTTCCTTTAATATCGGTTCTAGCTGAGGCAAAGCGTAACGAACCTGCTTACGGCCGTGCTTGTTCTCGATGAACTCCTCGACCATTCCGCTCTGCAAAGGACCGGGGCGGTAAAGGGCGAGCAGAGCGATGATATCTTCGAAAACAGTCGGCTTTATTTTTTTCAAATATTCGCGCATGCCCCTGCTCTCCAGCTGGAACACGCCGAAAGAATCACCCTTCTGCAATAGATCATAGGTCGCCTGGTCATCGAGCGGGATATGGTCGAGGTCCAGGTCTATGCCTTGATTTAATTTTATCAGCTTGACCGTTTCATCGATAATGGTCAGATTGCGCAGGCCGAGAAAGTCCATCTTTAATAAGCCGATCTCCTCCAGGTCGCCCATTTGGAACTGGGTCACGATCTGTCCTTCGTTCCTTTGCAAGGGCACATAGTCGGTCAGCGGAGCTTGCGAGATCACAACTCCGGCCGCGTGCGTCCCGGCGTGACGGGCCAAGCCTTCGAGCCGTCTGGCCATATCGACCATTTTTTTAATATGAGGATTACTATTTGTATAAGCGCGCAGCTCTTCGGTTTCCTTCATAGCTTTTTCAATGGTCATATCTGGCGTTGCCGGAATTAGTTTAGCCGTACGATCGACTTCGCTTAATGGAACGCCATACACCCTGCCGACATCGCGGATAGCAGCGCGGGCGGCCATGGTCCCAAAGGTTATGATCTGGCCGACATGGTCCTTGCCGTATTTTTCGGAAACGTAATCAATAACTTCCTGCCGGCGGTTGATGCAAAAATCCATATCGATATCAGGCATGCTGATGCGTTCGGGATTTAAGAATCTTTCGAACAGCAGATCATAAGGCAGAGGATCGATGTTGGTTATGCGCAGGAGATAGGCCACGATACTGCCTGCCGCGGAGCCCCTGCCCGGGCCCACAGGTATTCCGTGTTTGCGGGCGTAATCCACGAAGTCATACACAATTAAAAAGTAAGCCGCAAAGCCCATATTGGAAATAACTTCCAGCTCGGTTTCCAGGCGCGCGCGGATCTTTTCTGTCATCACGGGATATCTTAGGGACAGATTATCTTCGCAGATCTTGCGCAAATGACTGCGCGCAGTTTCGCCCGCAGGCACTGGAAACTCAGGCAGATGATAGGTCCCCATAGGAATAGCAAAGTCGCATTGCTCGGCGATCCTTACCGTATTAGAAATAGCCTCGGGAGTTTCGCTGAACAGCGCCATCATCTCAGCGGGGCTTTTTAAAAATACCTGATCGGTATTAAAACGCATCCGGTTGACCTGGTCGATCGTTGAGTTGGTCTGGATGCATAAGAGTACATCATGCGCTTCTGATTCTTCGGGCCTGACATAATGAACGTCATTGGTTGCGACCAGCGGAATACCTGTTTCGGCAGAAAGCTGGAGCAGTCCGCGATTGATAGTTTTTTCATCGGGCAGACCATGCGCCATAATTTCCAGATAATAATTTTCCGCCAGCAGGTCCTTATATTTTAGCGCGATCAGCTTGGCGCCTTCGTAATTGCCGTCAAGGAGCAGACGGGGAATTTCTCCGCTGGCACAGCCGCTGAGCACGATCAGCCCGCTGGAATGTTGAGCCAGCAGATCAAAGTCGATGCGCGGTTTGTAATAGAACCCGTCGAGAAAAGCCTTGCTGACGATCTCCGTGATGTTTTTGTAACCAGCGGCATTTTTAACCAGCAAGGTCAAATGTTTATGCCGGCGGTCCAGGTCCCCTTCTTTATCCAGCATAGAGCGTGCGGCAATATATGTTTCACAACCGAGGATCGGCTTTACCCCTGCCCTCTTCGCTGCTTTTTGGAATTGCAGAGCGCCGTACATATTTCCATGGTCGGTCAAGGCAATAGCGGGCATGCCGAATTCGCTGGCTGCCTGGACCAGGTCCTTGATACGGCTTGCGCCGTCCAACAGACTATATTCTGTGTGACAATGGAGATGAACGAATTGAGGCATGGGTCGATATTAGCACCAGAGTGAAGTTCGGAAAAGAGGCCGGCGGCTTTAGGGGCAGACCACCCCGTCATTGCGAGGAGGCATCCGACGCGGCAATCTCTAGAAAGAGCTAACGTATCGCTGCGGACACTTCGACAAGCTCAGTGTCCAAGGCCCGGGGTGTTTGTTGAAAAGTTTAGGCAGCAGTATTTTTGGGACCAAGAATGATCAGGCCGTTGCCCATGGCCAATTGCTGCCAGGGTTCCTGCAGGCGGGTGCCTTGTCGTTTTTCTTCGTATACGATACGTTCGATCATCATTTTTTTAACGTCTTCAGCTAGAGGCGGAACATTTGATCTGGTAGTTCTGTTGATATTCATTTGACTCACCCTCTTCATTTTAACTAGTTCAAGCTGAAAGAAACTACGACCGAGAGACTAGCGTATTTCATGATAAAGTCCAGCTTTTTCATGGTCTTGATCGTTTGCTGTTTATTCTTGATGGTCTGCTCTACTAAAGACTTAATATTTTGTGCGTCCATTTTTATCACCGTCCTGGGGAACATAAAGAAAAATCCATGCCAATAGCCGGAAGCCAGCAAAATCAAGGTTTATGTGGGGACGGAGGAAGAATAACCTAATAAAATAGAGCAATGTGGTGGTAAATAATGAACACTTCCCGTATGTATCGTAGGGACAGAGCAGTGCTCTGTCCCTACATCCCCCCGCGCCACGTGTTGCCATTAACCCGGTCATGGAGCGGAGCCGAAATGACCGCGAACCCGCCCTTCCTTTCGTCTTTCCCTCGAACCTGTTAAAATCAGGATATGGAATTATTATCCCCGGCCGGCGACCTGGAAAAAGTGCGCACCGCCCTGCTCTTTGGGGCTGATGCTATATATGTAGGCATTCAGGGCCTTAGCCTGCGGGCTGCGGGCTTGAATATTACTGAGCTGCACGAAGCCGTGGCGCTGGCGCATGGGTTAAGCAAGCGAATTTACGCTGCGATAAACATATTTGCCCAAAACCAAGACATTGATAATCTGCAAAAGCTTCTACCACAGATTCAAAGCTCTGGTGTTGATGCCGTGATCGTGAGCGATCCAGGGATTATCGCCCTGCTCCGTGAAAAAGCTCCAGGTTTAAAGATCCATCTAAGCACCCAGGCCAATACTACCAACTGGCAGTCCGTGAAATTCTGGCAGAACCAAGGTGTCTCCCGGATCGTTTTGGCCAGAGAATTGAGCATAGATGAGATCATGGAAATTCGCCAAAAGGTCCCGGGCATAGAACTGGAGATATTCGTTCATGGCGCTATGTGTATGGCCTTCTCGGGCCGATGCCTGCTAAGTATGGGGTTAACTGGCCGAAATGCCAATCGCGGGGAATGTGCCCAGCCTTGCCGATGGGAATACACAATTACGGAATCTGCCCCGACCAGAGATGTGCAAACCGAAGAAATGACCATTGGCGAGGACGACCGCGGCAGCTATATTCTGAACTCGCGAGACCTGTGCCTGATCAATAAAATTCCCGAGCTGATCGAGGCCGGTATCGATTCGATCAAGATCGAAGGGCGCATGAAGCCCGCGTATTATGTCGCCTTGGCCACAAAGAGCTATCGAGAGGCCATCGACCTCTGCAAGTCAAGCGCCGAAAGGCCTGAAACCCAATTGCAGGCACTGTTTGAGACTTTACACGAAGTAAGCCACCGACCTTTTACCACTGGTTTTACCTTCCCTGACGGGCAATTGCAGGAAACAAATTCGGCCAAGTATATCAAGCCTTATGACTTTGTCGGTGTGGTCAGCAAGTGGGAAGACGGCAAGGTGTATATCGCTGTCCGGAACAGGATATCATCAGGAGAAGTGCTTGAATTCATTGATCCGCGCAGTCCAATTCTAACAAGGAGCATGGTCACGATCACCGTGGAAAATATCTGCAATACAAAGACCAGCGAACAGATGAAAGAAGCACACAACACTTACGAAATATCTTTGCCAGCACCAGAAGAAATATCGGCAGGAAGTATCGTGCGCAAAAAGGCGAGGGCAGGGCTATGAAAAAAATATCGATCATCGTTGGGCTCCTTTTGGTCGCGCTGGCCATGTTCTTAGTGATCATGCCAACGCCTGACATCATCTCGATCGGGCCTTCGCCGGAGCGTAAAGTAGAGATAGAAAAAACACGTCTATCTGGCTGGCAAGCAGGCACAAAGACCTGGGAGATCAAGGCGGAAAAGATCTGGTTCGGACAGGATAAAAACCTGGCCTATTTCAGCAATATTTCCGATGGAACCTTTTATGATAAACAGAAAGCCGCCGTGGTGAACGGATTAAAATGTAACGGAGGTTACATGATATTCGAACCGTTGCAAATTTATTTAAAGGATGGGGTCAGGGCGGAAATTAGCGAGCAGGGCGGAGACAAAATGATCCTGGCAACAAGCCAGCTTGAATTTAACCACGGAAGAATATTTTTCCCCTTTGATGTTGCTTTGGCCAGCGCTAAAGAGCAGGTTACAGGAAAAAGAATGACTTACGATCTGGAAAATAAAGAAGCGAACATTTCAGGCAATGTGCAGATCAAGCTGGATAAAAAAACTGCGAGCGCAGGACAGGTAACGTTGTCAGGTGACACTTATTTATTAAAAGAGAACGTGGTTTTTATTGATAGCGGACGCAAAGTTGAATGTGCCCAATTACAATGGAGCAGGGCAGGGCAGCGCGCAGACATAAGCGGATTGCAAAAGCTAAGCACGAAAGAAATGCAGATCGCCGGAAGCACCGCCGTTATTGAGCCAGCGCGGGATACGGCAGAGATAAACGGCAAGGTTAGCATTGTCAGGAACAACGATAAAATACAAGGCAGCAAGGCAGTAATTAGATCTGGTAAACTTGAAATGAGCGGAGGAATAAAGCTGGAAACGAATCAGTTGGAAAAATATGCGGATAAGGTAAGGGCGAATGATCATTCGCCCCAACGCGCGATCATAACCGGAGAAAAACTCGATTACGATCCGTCAAAAAATCTTACTATTATCGAGGGGCAAGTTTTCGTGAAGCAGGGCGACAACGAAGCAAAAGCCGACCTGGTCCATTATTTTGATAAGGCAAAAATGATCCGCATGGAAAAGAATGTATTTATGAAGCAGACCGACCAGTGGCTGCAATGCCAAAAAGTGAAGGTCGATATCGCCAAAGAAGAATTTATTTCCGAGGGCGCGGTCAAGGCGCGGATCGTGATCGAGAAATAAAAATCCCGTCATTGAGCTTGTCGAAATGGACTGGGCTGACGAGACCTCTCCCCCGGCAACGTTGTGCGAAACACGGATTACACAGATCAACACTACTCGCCAAACCACCACCACCTAGCCTAAAATATATCTACGGGGCGGCGGATCCGTGTGATCATCTTAAAGCAGTGAAATCCGTGTTTCTGAACATCGAAAATATCGATTGCAATACATTTATATATGTATGATAATATTAACGTGCGATAAATTATGTACGGAACGGTCGTGACCATTCCGTACGATCAAATAAAAATATTAAGGGGATTTGTATGAAAAAAATAATAATAGGCGTTCTGGCAATTTCGATACTGACGATATCCGCCCTCGCGGTGCCAAACCAGTTAACCTACTCGGGGCGGTTGTTGCAGAACGGCGCCCTGGTCAATTCGACCCTGACCATGACCTTTAAGATATACAAAGATCCGACCTCTGTGTTAGCGGCCGATCTTTTATGGTCTGCCGGCAATATAAGCGTGCCGGTCAATCAAGGTATTTATAGCATTGCGCTGGACCAGGTCAGCCCTAATGTTTTCAGGGGCGATAATGCTTATCTTGAAGTTGTCATTGATCCTCTGGGAACCCCTGAAACGCTTTCTCCCCGAACCAAGATCAACAGCGTAGGCTATGCCTTGCAAGCGGCTTCTTTAACTGGCCTGTCCAACGTTATGCCCAGCAGCGGCAACGTCGGCATAGGAACAACGAGCCCTTCTTCAGTATTGCACGTTGTGAACGCAGTCCCTGGCAATCTGGTTCCGGGTATGTTCATGGACAGAGTTAGCACGAATTGTGAAGCCGGAATGTGGTGGGGGACAAATGGCTCTGCGCAAGTATTTCTTGGTCAGGACAATGTAACCGATAACAGCCTTTCCATGTGGACCGTGCCGGCCGGTTTTGTGCAATATTGGAATTATACGAATGGCAATGTTGGGATCGGGACAATAACGCCTGCCAATAAACTCGAAGCCAGTGCCTCCATTAGCGGATTACCGGCAACGAGCGGTACCGGCGCAAATGGTATTTTCAGGATATATTCG
>JBAZXJ010000092.1:0-6357 GCA_041659865.1 Candidatus Margulisiibacteriota bacterium
CCGGAAGGTAGCTGAGCGAGGCGCCCAGCCGGCTGAGCTTGTTGCCAAAGCCTGCCTGAGAGGACAGGACCAGCGTATTGTTCACTTGGTTGTCGTAAACAGCGCCAAGTGAATAAGAGAAAAGGTCCAGTGCGCGGTCTTTGGCAGTTATGCCCAGATCATCCGCGGAAAATACCGCAGATAAATGTTCCCTGGTCTGAAAGTCTTTGGCATAGGTTATTTTCAACGGTATATAAGTAGAGTTGATCATCCCCTTGCTGGCAGCACTGCCGCTTGGACAGTCGGCATTATACTGTTCCAGGCCAGCAGTTACGGAGACCTTTTCCTGGAGGTTGAACTTATAGGTATAATCCAGAGAGAATTTGTCCCTGGAACCGCTGGTAAAGGGAAGGTAGTTATTGAAATAGTCACGGGATAAATTTAGCAGGTAGGTATGGGCTTGCCTGGTCTGTCCGTGCATCAACTGATAGCTTAGCAAGCTGATATTGCCGAAATGGAACTGCAGGTCATTTACTGCGGTCCGTTCTTTTCTTATGGGATCTTGCGGAGAGATCTTGTCATCGGAGATCAGGGCGTCCGGTTCGATCTTTTTTGAGACCGGGACTTCCTTCTGATACAGGATCTCGATCTGCTCAGCTTCGGCAGGCTCGGACTTCTGCAGCCAGTCACTTTTCGAAAGATCGCGGGCTTTGATCACTACATCCGGAACGTCAAAAGCCGGTTTCTCCAGTTGTTCAGCCGCAGACAGGATCGCTCCGCTGAAGCTTAATAAGAGTACGATGAATAATATTTTATGACGGCGCATGTTTATATATCCTCTAATGATTCTGCTTGTCGATCAATTTCTCATCCATTTCCATCAGCATAGGGTCATCAGGATAGAGGGCTGAAAGCTTTTTCCAGACCGTCTTGGCTTCGGTATAATTACCCAGTTCCAGCTGGCTGTAAAAAGAACCGGAGAGAGCGTCCTTTTTGTAATTATCACCGGGCATTTTAGCGGCCTTGTCATATTTAGCCAGGGCGTCATTGAAACGCTGGAGGTTGAACAGGCAATCGCCCTGGCGGAGATTGGCCTCTTTGATCAGGTCAACAAAGGACGGCGGAGCTACCGCGATCAATTTTTCAAAGGACAGATAAGCTTTTTGGTATTCAGCCTGGCGGAAATAGCTCCAGCCGGTCCAGTAAATAGAGCGCAAGAAGACCTCCTGCTTTTCCTGGATGTTCTCCGAGGTGATCAGGTTGCCGAGCTTGGCAAAGCTTTGGATCGCCGGGCCGAAACGGTTGAACTTGTAATTTGCCAGCCCGATCTGCAGGTAGGCATCCAGCACCATGGAACTGGAGGGATATTTTTCCGTAAAACCGTTGAACTCGGCGATAGCTTTTTCGTATTGTTTCAGGTTGCTTAAAGATTCAGCTTTCTTTAACGCAACTATCTTTTGATAAGCGTTATTGGGATATCTGGTCTGTACTACCGTGAACAGCTCCAGGGCTTTGCTATAATCACCAAGTTTGAACGCCGTCCAGGCTGCGCCGTACCAGGCCTTTTCCTCTATACTTTGCGGGATATTATTTTTTAGCAGTAATTGTTGATAATTATCTCTAGCCTCGGCGAATTTGCTATCCTGGTAATTTAACTCAGCCAGGGTGAACAGCGCTTCGTTCAAATAGGCGGTATTTGGATATTTTTCTGCCAAGGTCTTAAAAGCCTGGATCGCCGGGGCCCGGTTATCGGTCCTGGCCAGGGCCACGCCTAGCTTGTACCAGGCTTCCTGGCTGTAAATGCTCTTGGGGTCATCGCGCAAGATCTTTTGGTAAAAGGGAATTGCCTTGTCGAATTGTCCGAGCTTGGAATGGGATTCGCCGGTAAAGAAATTAACAATGTCCTTGTATTTTCCGTAAGGATAAGCACTTGAATAATCTGTTCCGTGCTTGAGCGCTTCTATATAGTTCTGCTGTTGATAAAGCGTTTTGACCAAGCCGAATTCTGCCGACTCTAATAATTCAGCTGCTACGTTGGGTTGCTTTTGTATCCGGGTATAGATCTTTTCCGCCTCGGCGAATTTCTGTTGTTTTTCCAGGATCACACCCTGTTCAAGCAGGGCGGAAGAATTTAACGGCGAGTTGGTAAAACGGCTGGTCAGCTTATTGAAGGTCTCCAGTGCAGCTGGATATTTTTCCTGTACAAAGAAGGTCCAGGCCAGGCCATAAAGCGCTTTTTCTTGAAAGGCTGGCTCGATCTTGGCCTCCAGAGTTTCCTGATAGAACGACTCGGCCTGGGCATAGTCGCCCAGGCGGTAAGCGCATTCCGCCAGATAATACAGCGACCGGCTCCAAAAAACACCGACCGGCTGTTCTTCGATTATCGCTTCGAAAGACTTCCTGGCTTCAGCATACTGGCCGCTCTGGAAAGAGCTGATCCCTTTGAAGAAAATCACAGGTATGCGTAGAGAAGAACGGGGATAATGGGTCAGGAAATAATTAAAATTACTTACAGCCTGGCTTAAGTTCTTTAACTGCAAGTTGGTATAACCCAGACTGTACCAGGCATTTTCCTGATAGGCATCGTCGGGATAACTGCTGATGAACTGTTCATAGACCAGCCGTGCGCGGTTCAAATCCTTTAAGGCAAAGTAAACTTCGGCGCTCCAGAACAGCGCTTTACTGGTCAGACTGCTTTTGGGGAAATCGAGCTGAAGGCGCTGAAAGCTAAGCAAGGCGTCCTGATGATCGCCGCTTCTGTAGGAAACCTCCCCCAGATAGAATAAAGCCTGATCGATCATTTTACTGCGCGGGAATTTCTTGATGAAGGTCTTGTATTTCTGGCCAGCCAGGTCCAGGGCGCCTTTTTCCTGATCGATACGCACTTCGATAAAAGCCAGGCGGTCGCCCAGCGAGGAACTGGGGAAATCATTATTGAATTTCCGGATCTGTTCCTGGGCCAGATCGAAAGCATCCTGTTCGTAAAGATTAACGATCAGGAGGTATTGGGTTTGCTCCCGCGAAACATCGGCAGCAATGGCCAAGAAGGAGAACAGGCCGGTCAAGATAAGGATAATAAACAGGAGCTTGAGCTTCATCTGGAGAAATTTTAGCAGGTAACAAGACAATGCGTCAAAAAGCTCCGGCTGCGGCCATGACCTGTTCAGGCAATAAGCCGATCAATTCAGCGCGCTGGATCTGAACCCCCAGGCTATCAGCAACTGTTTTTACTGCAGCATACGCTATTTGAGGTGTGGTGTAATCCGGCCGGAGCAGGTTCATGCTTACCTGGACGATACCTCTGCTGGCAAGGGCAAAACCCAGGGCGCGGACGTAAGGCAATCCTCCGTTGGCCGATCTGATCTTGCCGGCTATGGTTTTAGCAACGGTCAGATCAGCGGTCGCCAGATCGATATTATAGGCCACCATGAAATTGCGCACCCCGATCGCTACCGTACCGGCCGTGGGATGGGTCTGTAACTTACCAAGCCGGGATAATTCCCTGAGCTCCGGCAGACTTGGCTTGAATGTAGTGCTGCGGTCTATTGGTTTAAAGCCATAATAAGCAGAAGGAATATCCAGTTCCGTCCTTAAACGCTGGCCGAGCCTTTCGGCGGTCACCGCGCAATCCAGCAAGGAAGAATCTTTGACCGGAATGAACGGTATCACGTCAATGACCCCGGTCCGGGGATGAGCGCCGGCGTGGACCTTTATATCCAGCAGGTCCTTGGCGCATTGGGCTGACCGGAAAGCCGCTTCCAGAACTGCCTCGGGGTAGCCAATAAAGGTATAAACACTGCGGTTGTGATCTCGGTCAGCGCTATGGTCTAATAACTTCACGTTGGGTACAGCTGTGATCGCTTGCGCTATCCGTTCAAGAACAGAAAGGTCACGACCCTCGCTAAAGTTTGGGACGCATTCGATTATGGGCATTTTTCCTGGGGTCTCCACCATTGATAAAATTCGCGATCACCGGATCGGTAGAGGTACGAGCGTCTTCAGGCGTACCGGCCTCGATCATCTTTCCATCGCTTAGCATGGCAATGCGCTGACTGCAGCGAAAGATGGTAGAAAGCTGATGGGTGACCAGGATCGCGGTAACTTTCAATTCCGAATTAAGCTTGTTGATCAGGTCTTCGATGATCGTTGACATGATCGGGTCCAGACCAGTGGTCGGTTCGTCGTAAAGCATGACTCGCGGGTTATGGGCGATGGCCCTGGCCAGACTTATCCGCTTTTGCATACCGCCGCTTAATTCAGAAGGCATCAGCTTTTCCGTCCCTGGCAAGCCGACCATTTCCAGCTTTTCCGCAACGATACGCGCGATCTCTTTGCTGGTCATTTTTGAGTGTTCCCTTAAATGGAAGCCGATATTTTCGCCGACATTCAAAGAATCGAACAGGGCGGAAGACTGGAAAACAAAACCAAAATACTTGCGCAGACTGTCCAGTTCGCGCGGTAACATCGTGGTCACGTCCTGTTCTTCGACCAGGATATTTCCTGAAGAAACCGGGATCAAGCCCAGGATCAGACGCAATAACGTGCTTTTGCCGCAGCCTGAAGGGCCGATGACCGCGACCGTTTCTCCTTCTTTGATGCTCAGGGAGATCCCGTTAAGCACCGGAGCTTTCTGGTTAAAATATTTTACAACGTTATTTATTTTTATCATGGTTTATTTTCCAAAGATTATCAGGGATAAAAAGTAATTAATGATAAAGATGGTCATCAACGAGATGACCACGGAGTTTGTTGTGGAATTGCCGACTCCCTTGGCTCCTTTAGTAGTAGTCAGGCCCTGATAACAGGCGACCAGCGAGATGACCATGCCGAAGAAGAGCGCCTTGAGCAGTCCGCCCCAAAGATCGCGGGCATCCAGAATATTATAAGCGGCAGAGATAAAGGCGACAGGATTGACGTTGGCATAAAAGACCGAGATCAAAAAACCGCCAAAGAGGCCGACAATATCGCAGAAAACAACCAGGATTGGCATCATGATGGTCAGAGCGATAAATCTTGGTACGACCAGATAGCTGATCGGACTGACCGCCATGGTCTCTAAAGCTTCGATCTGTTCGGTAACTTTCATGGTGCCGATCTCGGCGGCAATAGCCGCGCCGACACGCCCGGCAACGACCACACCAGTTAACAGCGGCGCTAGTTCTCTCCAGACTGCGACGCCTACGATCCCGCCGACCACCTTGCCGGCGCCGTAGCGGGAAAATTCCACCGAAACATGAACGGCAAAGACCATGCCGACCGATAAGGCGGTCAGCACGGAAGCAGGGATCGATTCAACACCGACCCGCATCATCTGATAGATCACGTTCTTGCCGTGATAAGCACGTTTGAAGATATACCAGCAAGTTTTCAGGAAGAGATCAGTGATCTCGCCCAGCGAGATCAAAAACCCCATCATGATATTTCCTAGCCGATATCCTTATCCTCGTAAACCATATTTCCAGCTTTACCATGCAGCTGAACACCGCTGATCGCCGCGTCCCATAAATGCAGGCCCTGACCTAATAAAGAAACGATCGCACCGGTCAAAACATCGCCCATTCCGGCAGTCGCCATCCCGGGATTGCCGGTCTCGATCGCGCTCAGGTTGATACCATCGGTAACAAAAGTAGGGGCCCCTTTCAGGACCACTACAGCTTTATATTTTATGGCGATCTTTCTGGCTGAATTTTCCCGGTCGGCCTGGACCTTTTCCACAGTAGTATTGAGTAAACGCGCTGCCTCGCCATAATGCGGGGTCAAGATCAGGGGGAATAAACCTTTGGCTGGAATGACGTGAGGGTTCAGTCCGTCAGCATCGATCACCGTTGGCTTGGTATTGTTGTCCAGGATGAGCTTTAGCAAGGTCTGGGTTTTTTTGTTTTGGGAGAGGCCTGGCCCTATGGCCAGCACATCGCTATGGTCCAGATTAGCAAAGATGATCTCCCCTGCGGTATTGGCCAGTGTTCCATCTTTAGTTTCCGGAGCTCCGATAGTTATCATCTCGGTGATCTGTACATCAGTAAAAGGAACCAGGCTTTTCGGCAGTACCAGGCGAACGATACCGGCACCGGTACGCAAAGCGGCCCAGGTGCATAATAGAGCGGCCCCGGTCATACCCAGAGACCCGGCCACGATCAGGATCCTGCCACAGGAACCCTTATGGGCGTCTTTCTCACGAACAGGCAATACGATCTGCATGGGATAATTGTAATACACGGGGAGAAAAAATGAAAGGAGCTAGAAGACAGAACACAGAATTCAGAATACAGAAGGAGTAACAAACGCCGTCATTGCGAGGAGGCATCCGACGAAGCAATCTCTTAAAAGGTATTGCTTATCGAGATTGCCACGTCGCCCGATGCGGGACTCCTCGCAATG
>JBAZXJ010000093.1:0-6336 GCA_041659865.1 Candidatus Margulisiibacteriota bacterium
TGGTCAAACTTAAGTGGAATACTTTTCTTAGCTTGGTACACGGCGTTCTTTAATCGTAAAGTAAGCGTTGAAAAATCAACACTTTCAATGTTCCCACCCATGGGAAGGCATTTCGAGCGGCGACAGCAAACCCACAAAAACCGATTGCCAAAGCCGTTAGCCGCCTCGGTAGAATTAAGGTAACGTCTTAATTCTTCGTTCGTGATATGCCCGATCATTGAGATATGGGCGTCCGTAGCAGTGGCCGGACTATTCTTGGTTAATATTTTCAGCCGCCCATCATCCCAAGCTTTTCGGACTACTGTACTTAACGTATTGCCCTCCCTACTGGAAACCTTTAAAACAGACGCGAATTCAGGTTCTACAACCAACATTCGCTTGTCAGAGACACCTTCTATCACAACATTTTTCCCTTTCTTATCCTTTTTAATCGTCTCATCACGTACCGCACAGATTAACCCCTCCCCACTAGAAAGACCGTCTTGCTGACACTTTCCTACCCAATCGAGGTCAATCGAAGAAAAGATTCTCTTGACATGGTTGAAAGATGTGCCTTTTCGCCCTTTGGCTGTTTGACCAACCAAGACCGTAAAAAGGTTGAGAAAATGCTTACTGGCTTCCACAGGATAATACGCAAAACGGCCAATTATATTGCCAAAACATACCAAAAGCTGAAGAAGCAAAGCCGCCGAATCGGACTCAGTATGAGGTTCGATCGCGTGAACTATTTCCCCTGCAAGGCCATGAAAGGCTTCTTCAGACAAAGGGGCGGGATATTTGGTCACTCTATCTTCATATTTATTGATTTTATTTTTTGAATATTCAGACGAAAGGCCAGCCGGATACCGGTCATAGACACTAGTGAGGATGTTTAATGCTTCTTGCTCTGGGAGCGGCGGAGTGCATTGACTGGCAAATATTCGCATTAGGGCCTCTGCTTCTGCTTTGCTGAGATTTTTGGCCCGTAAACTTGCACAATAACGAAATCCTGTATCATTCCGCTGACCTTCTGAAGTTCCATTTAATATTTCGTCTCTATTAATGCGGCTGGGACTATCTCCCTGAGAACCACCTAGAATTAAATTACGAAGCCAATCTGGTGCCTCGGCGAGGGGTGTTTTTTCCATGTCCGCTTTATCCTGAAAACAATAAACACCACCAGAGATATGATTACTTGGCGGAACCAGGATATAACCACCGTCTCCTCGAACATCGATCCCCGTATATCCGGCTAACTCGGTTTTATTTTTGTAGGCTTGCCCGTCCTGGGGATACTCAAATAAGTAATGGCGGCCACCCCCTCCGGTAAGCGTTATCAGGGTCTCTGGGATTTCCCTATACTTGGATTCCATTTCTGCCATCGACTCGTTTCCCCCATGCCTTGGATCAATGTCCAACGCAATACAGCCATTGATTGCTCCGGTAGCGAGGCCAATATTCGCTTGCGGATATTGCTCCCACCAATCCTTAATAACGTCTGATTTATCTGAGGCATCTTTCAAGCCATGCTGAGTAATTGGGTGCTTCCCGGGACTGGAGCAGTCCGGGGTCCCGCAGGAGCACTGTCCAGTGCCAGTAATATAGTGGACGGGAAAAATATATTTTCCACTGTTTGCGTACTCTAAAGCACAATTGAGGGGCGTTGTTATCGATTGAGCTGGGGTATAGGCTTGGTTATTCTGGGTATTCATTTTTTGCCCCCGTCATCGTCTGCTGAATTCTTTCCAGAAAACGATCAACCTCTGCCGTCAAAAAACGGTAGCGCACGTTTTTAGCGCCCGACATGTTTGTGTTGATAAATTTAAGCGCGCCATTGTTGATATATGACTGTAATTGCTTTCTCGTGAATTGGGTGTATTCGATCAAATCTCTGAAAGACATGGTTCTGGCTAACGGGAATCCTAACCCGATCGCCTTTTTATCTGTCGTCCTAGGGATATCAGTGGGGACCATTTTTGACCTATCATTTTCATCTCTACTCATTTTAATTCTCACTTTCTTTTCATTTTCCTACAGCTTCATATTCATAAGTAAAATTAGACACCTCCATAAATCAAACTTTTTATATTTTTTAGGTTATTAAAATAAATCCGTGGATTGACAGCCAACGCATCAGCCCAGTATGCTTCTACTGTTTCCTCAAGCTTATTTCGTTTCTGAAAGATGAATTTCACCCGCGATGGGGTGCTTCGATCGAGGCTAAAGAGTTCAAATCCTAGGGAAACGAGGCCAGTTGCACAGCCAAGGTCAGTAGAAGAATAGGTATCATAGTTGGCTAGTGATTCATTTTTATTCATAATAATGCTCCTTTTTATCCTTCTGCAAAAAGCCCAAACCTTATATTATAAACAAAACGGTCCTGAAATTTTCACCAGATAGAATTGGTACGAACAGGGTTGAATCGGTACAGACTTAGGGAGACAAGGGCTATATAAGAAAATATGAAAACTGGAAACATAAACATTCGATAGAGATGGAGGTAGTATGCAATTAATTGCAGACACGAATGTGTGGTATGACATTGGAGCAACAAGAAGAGATCCCTATATGTTGAAGGCAGGCGGACAACATCGGCTAGTCGCTACCCCCATATCAATCTTGGAAATCGCTTCTCTGATAGATCGGTACAATTTACATGAAAGGCAAACCGCCGCTCAAGCTATCCTGAATTACGCGGACGAGATAGCAGTTGACCCCGAATCCCATCTGGCAAGTTTGTGGAACCTTCCCACCCCAGAACAGAATGTGCCATGGAATGACATCTGTAAGGCCATTGTCCAATCCTCATCAACAATGGAACTTCAAAAGGGCGTTGCCGATGTTAACGATAGGGTTTTCCGAAAGGTTAATGTGTCTTTAGCTGAAGCCTGGCGGTTGTACCAGTGGAACGATTTCAAGAGCAAAGTCGATTATGTCCTTAATTTGGATGTCCCTGGGTACAAAGCGGCTAGGAGAAAAGGCAAGATTAAACATCTCAATAAGAAAGAGGGAGAAAATCTCAGCAATAGGCTGAAGTCTATTGAAGTGAATAAGGTTATTGTGAAAGGAACGTTTTGTCGTGCTCTTCGGGTCGCAGGCCAACCATGTCGGCAACCCACTGATGCCGAATATGCAAGGACCTATCCATCCATTGCTCCTTATGTAGATGCGTACACAGAGTATCTTATCCGTTGCGCTACAGAATACGCGCCAGAGACAAACGATCTTGGTGATTTAGAATGCTTTCTGTACTTACAGGGCCATGCCGCCCTAGTCTCAAGGGACAAACGATGGGGGAAGATAGCAAGGAAAGTATGCCCCGCCTATTACTATGATCCAGACTCAGCATCTATCTGACCTCCTCCTCTTGTATCAGAAGTCGAACATCGTCTACAATATTGATCCAAGTGGAACGAAGAAAGTAAAGACATGGCCACGCTATACAAAAAGACAAGCCCTTCAAGACCTAAGAATAATAATACAAGCTGGTATATCATTGAATACTACACAGACCACGTCACGGATGAATCCGGCAATACCAAGAGCCAAAAGAAAAAAAGGTATCTTGAGCGTCTTGGTTACATGACCAGGACTAAGGCCAAGCTCCAGCTTGATAAATACAATGCCCGCAACAAGAACAAGAAAAACGGTCAGGTCAGGTTAACCCTGAATGATGCCGCAACTGAATTTGATAAACATTACCAGAACCTTATTGGCCCGAACATTACCCAAGGGACGTATGGCTTGTTCAAATACCACCTAGAGAGAATAACCCCTGTCATAGGCCACATCCAGCTAAGCAAGCTTGAATTTGAGAACATAGAAGCCTTAAAGATCAGCCTTCTTGGTAAAGGGCTGTCTAACCGGTCAGTTAATATGCACATAACCGAACTCAAGAAAATACTGGAGTATTCAATAGATCGGGGCTGGATACAGGACTACCCGAAGATCAAGAGGCTGTCAGAAGCCAAGCCGGACAGGGAGATCGAATATTTAACCAACGAAGAGATAGAAACTCTATTGGCGAAGGCCAATCCTGCCCAAGCCCTTTATTTATGCCTAATGATCTTTTCCGGGATGAGGCCAAATGAGTCCGCCAAGCTAACCTGGGACTGTGTTAACCTTGAGCAGGGCTACATTGACGTTATTTCAATGAATAGGCTGAAAGCTGGCAGGCGTATACCCTTGCACTCGAAAATAAAGGAAATGCTGTTAAATAGCCCTAAAGACAGCGCCTATGTTTCCCCTTACCGGACATCTGCCTATGCCAAGAAGGCTATGGAACGGCTGGAAAACATTACCGGGATCAAGTGTAACCCCTATAAGCTACGTAAGACCTTCGGCAGTATTCTTGCTCAGGCTGGGGTAAATACGATGGGCTTAGCTACTTTAATGGGGCATTCCAAGCTTCAGACGACCTATCAGTTCTACGCCAGACTTAGCGACAATAATCTGAAAAATGACATCGAAAAGCTGGTACTTCTGGGAAAGTAGATACAAAGTAGATACAAAACTGCTTTTTGAATTTCCCTGAAAACGCTACAACCCTTGCAATGATTGGAGCGGGAAAAGGGGTTCGAACCCTCGACCCTCAGCTTGGGAAGCTGATGCTCTACCAACTGAGCTATTCCCGCATAGAACTTGGAAGCTTAACGAGGTTTTTCTACCTGAAAACTCTTTTCAACGACTTTTTGGACCTTGCCTAACTGGCCCTGATCCTTGTCGTTATAGATTATCCTGACCAGGTCCGGTTCAGGGGAACGAACGGTTACTTTCGTCTTGCCATACCAGGTCTTGGTCTCGCCTTCGCTGATCAAGCCGTGAAAAGTATTATTATTATCCACGCTGACCTTGATCCAGGCATCCTTAAGGGCTTTTACCGCTAACTTCACTTGCCCTTCTTTAACCTCTGGTTTTTTAACTTCAACTACAGGCATAACTTGGGCTGACCCAAGATCCTTGCTGATCACAGAACCCTCACCAGGCGCAACGGCAACGGGATTTGCCGTAACGACTTCAACAACGTTGGCAGTTTCAACTATCGATACGGTAGGAACTTCGGTCTGATCCTCTGCTCCGTCATTCTTACTGCCTGGCTGGTTGATAAAGAATAGCAAGATCAGGATCACCAAGACAGCGCCAAGCACTAGTCCACCTTTTTTAAGCATTTCCGGATCAAGCTTGATCTCAGGCAGCTGCATTTTTGGTTTACTATTTTCTTTGGCGGTCTGGACCGCTTTGGCCTCTTCGCCCTTGAGCAGTTTTAAAATATCCTGAGGGTTTAAGCCCAGATACTCGGCACAGATCTTGATAAAACCTTTAGCGGCGACCTGTTCCGGAATAATGCTGAAATTATCGTCTTCTATGGCCTGGAGATACTTCTGACGGATCTTGGTATCTTTGCTCATCTTCTCGATCGGTAGTTTTAGCTTTAATCTTGTATTCTGGATTATTTTACCAACGGTCTGGGCTTGTTCGGCCAGCGAAGAAGAAGGCTGATGCTGCTCGGCTCCGGGAGTTTCAGCTCCAGGACCGGTCTGCTCTTCGCCGTTCTTGCCGTTCCATAAATTTTGGTTCATTTTATTTTCTCCAGATATTTGATCTCAAACTTGTTCAAGCTGCGGGTCTTGCCCGGGGCTAAAGAGCCTAGGCCAAGCTCGCCAAGCGCAGTCCGTTTTAATCTGATCACCTCGTAGCCCAGAACCTCGAACATCCTTCGTACCTGGCGGTACATGCCTTCGGTTATCTGGACCTGGACCGTCGTTTGGCCGCGGTCTTCTTCAATGATCTCAAGCTTCGCCGGCTGGGTTATTCGCTCATCCAATTGTACACCATTTGACAGTTTTTGCAAATCTGTCAAGCGTATCCGTCCCTGGACCAAAGCCAAATAGGTTTTAGCTATTTTATGCCTGGGATGGGTAAGAGTATTGGCCAGTTCGCCGTTGTTGGTAAATAACAGCAGACCGGTAGTATTCCGGTCCAGACGACCGATAGCGAAGACCTTGGAGGCCAGCTCAGGAGGAAGAAGTTCATAAACAGTTTTCCGTCCCGCCGGATCATTCTTCGTGGTTATATAGTCTCTGGGTTTATTAAGCATCAAATAGATGAATTCCGAAGGGGGGTATACTTTCTTGCCGTTGACCTCGACCACATCTTTGCCAGGGATGACCTTGGAGCCAAGTTCGGTCACTTTTTTGCCATTGACCTTAACCACACCAGCGCTCATCAGCTCTTCGCACTTGCGGCGCGAAGCCACGGCGCAGCTGGCCAGGTATTTCTGCAGTCGTTCCGGTTTGTTCATGCTTTCTGTTCCAGCATCAAGGGCAGCTGGGTGGCCGCGAACGGATGTTCGGGCAG
>JBAZXJ010000094.1:0-6299 GCA_041659865.1 Candidatus Margulisiibacteriota bacterium
ATACGGTCATTTCGACGCTTCGACTCCGCTCAGCGTCCAATGTAGAACCCGGTCACTGAGCGGAGCCGAAGTGACCGCGAGCTACCACCCACCACCTCCACCCCCACCACCACCACCGCCAGAACTCCCACCGCTAAAGCCTGATCCTCCGGAACTGGGGGCGGTTGACGAGGAAGTTATGGCATTGCTAAAGCTTCCACCTAAACGGGAAGAGATCTGCATTGTGCTTAAAGAGGTGCCGGAAGGCAGGGAATACCAGCCTGGCTGATAGGCTTGCTGGCCCAGCGCAGATAATACTGCATTGAACTTTTCGGTCCAGGCGTGTTCTTGGTCCAGAGCGATAGCATAGGGGAGAAATTTTTCGTAGAGCTGTTCGGTCAGCACAGGTGCTGGCGACACATTCAACCGGTCACGCTCCGCCGTCTTAAGATATAAGGCAAAACCTTCCACCTCATCCATCAGCTTGCGTCCGGCGATCGTCGGCGCTTTCAAGAGAAAATAGAAAAGCAAATTCAGGGAGCTGATGAAAATGATCGCCAGCCAGATCGGCAGGCTGGTCAGATAGAAGATCACTCCTATAGCTACACATTCGCCGATCAAAAAAGGCAGGGCGAACATACTGATAAAGGTAGCGCCAATCAAGTTCCAGACCGAACGCTCATTGTTATATTGTCCCCAAACCCGCCCGCATTCCCGCAACAGAAAAACCACACCAACGCTCCAGCCGGAGAGCCAGACCGTCATAAAGATAGCAATGGCTGAATTTACACTGAACGGAAAGATAACGCTCAGCAAGATCACCGCCAAAGAAAGCCCAAAGCCGGTCAGTACCAGCGGGAAATTGGTAAAGAAATAAAGCTTATCCTGTTGTTGTAGTAAAGCCTTCTTGTGCCGCTCTATGGCTTCGCTGATCACACTATGGTTCTCGTTCTTGAAGATCAGGGTGTCCTTGCTGGCAAAGATCTGCCAATAGATCATTTTCTCGTCACTGGACATCTCCTCCTTGCTCTTGCTGGTCTTTTCGATGGTGAACTCGCCGTTCTTTTCGCTGATCTTCAGATGACCCTTGATCGCCAGGTCGACCAGACAAGCAGCAAAAGACTGTTCATCGTAGCCCATTTTCATCAGGACACGCACGGCTGCGGGAGAAAAGCCGGCAGGCGGTGCATAACGCGGGATTATCGTTCCTTTTTTTGGATCGCGTCCTACCTTCAACCAGACCAGTAAATAATAAATGAACACCAGGATGGCGCCGATGATCCCGAACAGAGCGCCCAGGTTATCCCAAATAATATCAAGTAACTGCTCTTTTTGCCCCGGCGCTTTAACGATCCCTTTGGGCCAGCTGACCACGATGGTCATACCCTGGCCTACGCCTAAGGGCTGGGTCATATCGAAGCGGACCTTGTTCTTGGCGCTCTGATGGGTACGATAGGCTTCTTCAGTCGCCCCCCGCTCTCCAGTATAAGCGGTAGTATCCATGATCACCGCGCCCGTGGGCAGATGTACTGTCGCGCTCGCCTGGTCGATAGGGAATGACCATTCCGTTCCGGTCACGTTCCAGTAAAGCTCGTCATGGTCCTTGAAAAACCCGAGCTGTTTGCTCATCTTGTAAGTCAGGCTATAGGTATAGGTCCCTGGTTCCAGCAAAACATCTTTTTTCCCAATGTAGATACGTTCGGCATTCCCCTGTCCTTCGGTAAAATAGTCTTCCGGCTTGCCGTCACAGCCGACCGCAACTATTTCCAGTTTTGCTTTAACTTTATAACCGAGCTTATGGGGATAGAGCACAGGCAGGTCGCGATAGATACCGTGTTTGATCTGGTCGCCTTCGCTGTTGACCTTTATCGTCTCTTTGACGAGCAGTTCGCCGTTCTGCTGGACAGAGATGTCGCTGTGGTAATCGAGTATGCGTTCATCGGCCAGGCTGGCAGAGCTTAAACTGGTCACAGCAAGGCAGAAAATGATCAAGGCACGCACGATCTTCGTTCTTGTGTTCATATACTTGAATAATAACATATCAATATTCCAAATCAAACAGAGAGCCCCCGGACACTGAACCTGTCGAAGTGTCGAAGCGCCAAAGTACCCGCACCACCAAAGCACTTCGACAGGCTCAGCGACCACCCCCACGGCCAAAATATTATTTACACACTGTCTTCCACTTGTTAACATTTATATATGTAATGAAGGAGGCTTTCATGTCCGTAGTCAAAATGGAGAACGTTACCAAGAATTATAATGTAGGCAAGCTGGAGGTACCCGCGCTACGAGGATTGACCTTCTCGATAGAAAAAGGGGATTTTGCCGCGATCGCTGGTCCGTCCGGTTCGGGGAAGACCACCCTGCTCAACCTCTTTGGCTGTTTGGACAAACCCAGCGGAGGCAAGGTGTTCATTGAGGATCACGATATCATCAAGCTTTCTCCAGACGAACTGGCGGACGTGCGTAATAACCATATCGGCTTTATCTTCCAGAACTTCAACCTGATCCCGGTGCTGAGCGCTTTTGAGAACGTAGAGTTCCCTCTGATCCTGCTTAAAAAGCACAGCGCCAAACAACGTAAGGAACTGGTCATGAAAATGCTGGCGGATGTTGGTATCGCCGACCTGGCCGGACGCCGGCCTACGGAGATGAGCGGCGGACAGCAGCAGCGCGTGGCCATTGCCAGGGCTCTGGTCAAGAACCCGGACTACGTTCTGGCCGATGAACCAACAGCGAATCTGGACTCCAGGACCGGCGAGGGTATCCTTAGCCTGATGAAAGAAATGAACAGCAAACTGCAGATGACCTTTATCTTTTCTACCCACGACCCCCGCGTCATGGCCCATGCCAAACGCCTGATCACTTTGCGCGACGGCGAGATCGAAGCGGACGAAAGAGCCTAAGATGCTGATCAAACTGGCGTTTAGAAATATTTTCAGGAATTACCGGCGGACCTTTTTTACTTTCCTTGCTATAACTATCGGTCTGACCTTGCTGGTGCTGATGGACTCGCTTTTACACGGTATGGAAATGGACACTTTTCAGAAAATAATTTCCTTGGAGACCGGGCATCTTCGTATTTACAGCAAGGGCTACAAGGAAGACATCGACAATCTGCCCCTGGAACTGGCCTTTGATCCGACCGCTCTGTTGAACACTTTGCACGCTGACCCCTTGGTCAAAGGCGCTGTGCCCAGGGTGAACTTCCGGATCATGCTCTCCGACAGTGTTAACGAACTGCCAGCACTGGGAATGGCTATAGACCCCCTGGCGGACGATCAGGTTTTTGAACTGCAAAAGAACCTGGCCAAGGGAACCTGGCTGACCGCAGATGATGATGGAATGCTGATCGGCAATGAACTGGCCAAGGACTTTAACGTCAACGTGGGCGACACCCTGACCCTGCTGACCCGCACGAAATTTTCCACCTATCAGGCCATCGACCTGAAAATCAAAGGCATCATCCAGAGCTATGATACCGAGATCGATAACAATTCCGTGATCCTGCCCCTGGCTCTGGCCCAGCGTTCGCTCGATCTGGGTAGTGAGGTCAGCGATATTTCCATCCGGCTTAAAGACCAGGGACAGATCGACCAGCTCAAGAAAAGATATAACAGTGAGTTCAAGGATTTTGAAACCTGGGCCTGGCAGGATATCGCCGAGAACGTGATCGCCCTGACCCAGACCAAGAGCAAAGGCAGTAAACTGATGATCTTCTGCGTCATGATCATCGCCCTGATCGGCATCACCAATACCATCCTGATGTCCGTTTTCGAACGGACGCGTGAGATCGGTATGATGGCAGCCTTCGGCTTAAAGCGCCGGCAGATCGTTGCGCTCTTCGTGCTGGAAGGTTCGATGATCGGGTTATTAGGCAGTGCCAGCGCCTGTCTGCTTGCTTTTCTGCTGATCTATTTTTGGGCTGTACCGATCGGCTGGGATTTTGGCTGGATGCTCAAAGACATGGGCAGTTTCGGCTACCGTTCCTATTATATGACCGGCGTCTGGAACCCGGGAATGTTCCTGGAAGCCTTTCTTCTGGGCGTCATTGTTTCCGCCCTGACCAGCATCTATCCGGCCAGACTGGCCGCCAAACTAGAGCCGACGGAGGCATTAAGGAGATATTAAATGTTCCTGTTCTCTTTGTCCTGGCGCAATATCCTGCGTAACTACCGCCGTTCCATCCTGACCGGCTTGTCCATCATGTTCGCCGTGGCCATAGTCATCTTCATGTGGTCCTTTATCGAAGGCGAGATCAAGGCGGTCTTTGATACCATGATCAATACCTCCAGCGGTCATATCCGCGTGGTCAACACCAAGTTCTTAAAAAGGGAAAAGATGCTGCCTCTGCAGGAGAATATCCCCGACTATGTTGCCATTCAGGAAATGCTGGCTAAAGATCCCAATGTAAAGACCGTGACCGGCCGGATCAGGTTCGGCGTTCTGCTGGAGAACAACGGCACGACCAAGCAATCCCTCGGCTTCGGTATCGAACCGCAGAAGGAAGAACAGGTCCTGAAACTGGGCAAGACCCTGGTCGACGGCCGCCTGATCTCCCAGGGCAGTGAGGAAGAAGTTAACATCGGCGTCCAGATGGCCAAGGAACTCGGACTGCGGGTCGGGGATATCCTGACCGTGGTCACCCAGACCGCTTACGGGTCCTTCTCCGCCAAGAACCTGCAGATCGTTGGCATCTTCAATTACGGCTCGCCGGTGATCGACAAACGCTGCTTCTTCATCAGTCTGCCTGTGGCCCAGGACCTTCTGGATATCTCCGGCTGTGTCACAGAGCTTTTGGTCATGACCGATAAGCCGGACCAGGCCCGCCTGGAAGCGGCCAAGATCGGGGAGCAGATCGCCCTGGCCTATCCTGACCGCTACACAGTAAAAGCCTGGCAGGATCAGGGTGTGCTCTTTACTTTCATGAACCTGGCCAAATATATCTACATGGTGATACTAGGTATCGTACTCCTGCTTTCGGCTTTTACCATCTTGAACACCATGTTCATGGCTGTACTGGAGCGGACCCGCGAGCTCGGCATGATGAAAGCCTTAGGCTTAAAGAACGGGCAGGTAGTCAATATGATGCTGATCGAATCAGCAGCGCTGGGCACGATCGCCAGTTTTCTGGGCGCTATCTTTGGTACGATTCTAAGTTATTACATGAGCGTGCGCGGCATGGACTTCACCAAGACCGTGGCTAATATGGAAACCTTCCCTATCCCGAACGTTCTCTACGCGCATTTCAGCTGGAGCTATGTTCTTATAGGATTTAGTTTTGGCATTCTATTCTCGGTCCTGGCTGCGATCCCGCCCGCATTGCGAGCGGCAAAAATGGAAGCAACGGAGGCCTTACATGAAATATAGCAAGCTTGTTCTAATGATCTGGCTGTACACGGCATCAGCCGCACTGGCCCTGGCGCTGACCGCGCAGGAGATCATCGACAAGGTCGACAGCAATATGACCTTTAATACCGCGCGTATGGAATCAAAAATGGTCATTCATGTCGATAATGAGGTCCGCACCAAAGAACTTCTGCAGTTCGAGAAAGGAAAGAACCAGGGTTACGCGGAATTTCTTTCACCGGCCCGCGACAAGGGAGTTAAATACCTCAAGATCGACGACAACATGTGGATGTACTTACCCTCCGTCGACAAGATCATCAAGATCGCCGGCCATATGCTCCGCCAGTCGATGATGGGTTCCGATTTTAGTTACGAAGATGCCCTCGAGTCCAGCAAGCTAAATGAGAAATACACCTCTACGCTCACCGGCGAGGAGACCGTGCCCTTGACCTTTATGGAGGCAGGGAAACAGGTCCCCAAGCTAAGAGTTTGTTATGTAATAGACCTGACCGCGAAGGTCAAAGATGTTACCTACTATCAGCGCAAGGTCTGGGTGGACAAGGAATTGTATGTTCCCGTTAAGTCCGAACTCTTCGCCCTTTCCGGCAAGAAGCTCAAGACGATGACCGTCGGCAATGTGCAAAGGTTCGGCGCCCGGTATTACCCGATGTATTTTACTATGAGCAATCTCCTGCGCCAGAATTCCTCCACGGAAATGTTCGTGACCAAGGCTCAATTCGACGTTCCGGTCGCGGATAAATATTTCACCCAGGCGGCGCTAACCAAATAATATGAATATTTCCGCAACTAACCTGCTAGCCCATTTGTCATTCCCGCGCAGGCGGGAATCCAGGGGTGGTGGCTCTCAGAAACATGTTCTATTTCTTGTTATCATCTTTCTCCTCTGCCAGATCCCTGCCCAGGCCCAGGTTCAGCTCAATGGCTCCTATGAGAACGATATAGCTCTT
>JBAZXJ010000095.1:0-6272 GCA_041659865.1 Candidatus Margulisiibacteriota bacterium
GAAAAGATCAAGTGGACCACGCCTTCTTTTGAACCGATCAGCGGGATAACTTCATTGTCCGGCGAGACATCGATATCATATTGTCTTTTGCACCAGGTGCTGACCGCCTGGCGGAATTCAGCCAGACCGGAAAAATCCGGGTAACGAAAATAGGCAGGAGTTCCAAGAGACTTCTTGATCTCTTTAAGTACTGTTTTAGGGACCGGCAGATCAGGATTGCCCATGCCCAGGTCGATCAGATCCGCGCCTTTAGCCCGCTCGATCGCTTTTACTTCATCAAGTTTGGCGAAAACGTAGACCGGCAGGGCCTGCAGCCGGGTCGCCTCTTCAAATTTGAGTTCGAAATTTTCCATGGTCTGATTATCCTACAACATTTGTGTATTTGCGACAATACCGTACGGTCACTTCGGCCCCGCTCCCTTCGACTGGGCTCAGGGCGAGCAGTGACCGGGGTATCGCCTTCGGTCGTTGCTTGCTCTGAGCCTCTCGCAGTTGCCGAGCCCGGTCGTTGAGCGGAGCCGAAACGACCGGCAGCCGCGGGCTTCAGCCCGCGTTTGGATTACGCATCGCATTAAGCGCAGGCTAAAGCCTGCGGCTACAAACGACGAAACACGGATTACACGGATTTGCCCCCCCCGCCCCCCCTGTTGCTGAAAGAAACACCTGTTTCTCAAAGAAACATCTTACGCGCGATCTTTTTAACAGGTATAATTGTCCTGTTAAAGTTTGCTTCGACCATCCTGCACATTGACTGATCATAAGGAATATAATGCCCATGCACGACAAAAAGACACAGTTGTCACTCGATGTTATTGAGAGTAAAATATATTGCATCCGCGGACAGCGGGTCATGCTGGATAGGGACCTGGCGGAGTTATATGGTGTTGAAACCAAGGTATTAAAGAGAACGGTAAAGCGTAATAGCGGACGGTTCCCTCCCGATTTTATGTTCCAACTGACCAAGGATGAAGCTTATGCTTCAAGGTGCCAATTTGGCACCTTGAAGAAAGGCCAGAACATCAAGTATTTACCATACGCCTTTACAGAACAAGGCGTGGCAATGCTATCAGGGGTGTTGAACAGTAAAAAAGCGGTGCTGGTCAATATTAAAATAATGAGAGCGTTCATAAACCTAAAGCGAATGAATTTATCTTTTGAAGATCTGAGGTGGAAGATCGAAGAGATCGAAAAGAGATGTACGACCCTAGAAGAAAAGGTAGAGGCTTTATTAAGCTTGCTTGCCAGCCCCGAGGTAGAGCCTAAATGGATATCTGGATTCGGTCCAGTGGGCTTCTTAAGGGATAGATGACTCCGGGGGGCGCCCCCCGGCGCGTTATTCGCTAACGACGATGCTGACCAACTTCTTCGGAATGACAATGACCTTCTGAATATTCTTCCCTGTTATGAAGGCCTTGACCTTTTCACTGTTCAGGGCAAGTTGTTTCAATTTATCTTCGCTGGCCTGTGCCGACGCGGTTATCTTGTCGCGCACCTTGCCGTTGACCTGAACCACGAGAGTGATCTCATCCTCGACAAGTATTGCCGGGTCAAAACTCGGCCATTTTTGGTGATGCACACTGCCTTTACCGCCAAGCTTTTCCCATAACTCTTCCGCGATATGCGGGGCGAAAGGAGCCACCAGCAAGACCAGCGTCTGTTTATGCGCAATAGTATTTTGGCCATTGTTCATTTCATTGGCTAGGATCATCAGGGCAGAAATGGCCGTGTTCAAACTGATTGTCTCAATATCTGAGGAAACTTTGGCAATGGTCTGGTGCATTAGCTTTTCGAGTTTTTGTTCGGGGGTTGTGCTATTCGTTGGGCTTTCGATTATCCGCCAAACCTTGTCTAAAAATCTTTCGATGCCGGTTATGCCTTGGGTCGACCAGGGCTTAGCCATTTCCAGCGGGCCCATGAACATTTCGTACATACGCAGGGCGTCGGCGCCGGACTGGGCGATCACGTCGTCCGGGTTGACCACGTTGCCCAGGGACTTGCTCATTTTCTGGCCGTCTTCGGCCAGGATCAGACCCTGATTTACCAGCTTTTGATATGGTTCGTCATAGGAGAACAGGCCCTGATCAAAAAGGAATTTGTGCCAGAAACGGCTGTAAAGCAAATGCAATACCGCATGTTCCGCTCCGCCGATATACAGATCGACCGGCAGCCAGTAGTCGAGTTTTTTCGGATCAGCTAATTGCGCATCATTTTTAGGATCGATATAACGCAGATAGTACCAGCTGGAGCCGGCCCACTGAGGCATTGTGTTCGTTTCACGCTTTCCGGGGCCGCCGCATTTGGGGCATTTGGTGTTGACCCAGCTGTCAATATTCGCTAACGGTGATTCACCTGTTCCGGTCGGTTCATATTTTTCAACTTCAGGAAGCTTAAGCGGCAATTCGTTTTCCGGAACAGTTACTGGACCGCATTTCGCGCAATGGATTATTGGAATAGGTTCGCCCCAATAACGCTGGCGGGAAAAGACCCAGTCGCGCAGTTTATAGTTAATTGCTTTTTTACCGACGCCAAGATCGGTCAGCCAGCTGGTGATCTTTTCCTTAAACTCGGCGGTCGTCAGTCCGTTAAATTGTTCAGAGTTCACCGCGAAGCCTTCGCACTCCAGCGCTTCCTGGTTATCATGCGCCTTGAATTCTTTGGTCGGGGAAACGACCTGGATGATCGGCAAGTCAAACGTTTTAGCAAATTCAAAATCCCGCTGGTCATGAGCGGGTACGGCCATGATCGCGCCGGTACCGTAGCTGATCAGAACATAATCCGCGATCCAGATCGGGATCTGTTTTTTGTTCACTGGGTTAATGGCATATGCGCCAGTGAACACACCGGTCTTTTTTTTGTCGAGATGGGATCTTTCCAGATCGCTTTTTAAACGTGCTTTGTTTTGATATTCGCTGACCTCTTTTTTCCGGGCCGAGCTGGTGATCTTTTCCACGACCGGATGCTCCGGCGCCAGGACCATATAGGTCGCGCCGAACAAGGTATCGGGCCTTGTTGTGTAGACGGTAAGCGGCAGATCATGTGCGGCGATCTGAAAAGTAACTTCCGCTCCTTCGGACTTGCCGATCCAGTTGCGCTGAATTTGTTTGATCGGTTCGGGCCAGGTTAACTTTTCCAGATCATTTAATAATCTGTCAGCATAAGCGGTTATCTACAGCATCCATTGCCGCAGATCTTTTTTGATCACAGGGGAACCGCAGCGGTCGCATTTGCCGTCGTCGACCTCTTCGTTGGCCAAACCGGTCTTGCAGGACTCGCACCAGTTGATCGGCATGTTCGCCTCGTAAGCCAGCCCTTTTTCAAAAAGCTTGATGAATATCCACTGGGTCCATTTATAATAGCTTGGATCAGTAGTATTGATCTCGCGGTCCCAGTCATACGAGAAGCCCAGGGCATCTATTTGTTTGCGGAAATTCTCAATGTTCCTGGCGGTACAGACCGCGGGATGGGTTCCTGTCTGTATCGCATAATTCTCCGCCGGCAGGCCGAAAGCATCCCAGCCCATAGGATGCAGCACGTTATAGCCGTTCATTTTTTTGTAACGGGAAATAATATCTGAAGCGGTATAGCCTTCAGGATGTCCGACATGCAAGCCTGCGCCGGAAGGATAGGGGAACATGTCCAGGCAATAGAAACGTTTTTCGTTCGCGAAAGATCCGTCTTCTGTTGTTCTATAGGTCTTGTTATCAGCCCAGAACTTTTGCCACTTGGGTTCGATCTCGGCGGGATTATAGCTCATCGGTCTCTCCTTGGTTCCTTGGTGCAAGATGTATTATATAGTATAAAGAGGGAATTATCCTAGTAGGCAGCATGGTAATAGGCACAAAGGCACATAGGCATCAAGGCACAAAGAGAATGGGATCGCCTTAGCGATATCATGATATATCTTCTGCCTTAGTGCCTTTGTGCCTCAGTGCCTATGTGCCTCAGTGCCTAAGCAAATATTGTAAACGATAGTCCCCAGTGGTATATTGTGCATTATGGTTAGACAAACGATCCTGATCGTTGACGATGAGCAAAGCGTTCGGGAATCCCTCAAACTTCTCCTGGAAGATGATTACAAAATATTTACTGCTTCGAACGGTGAGGACGGCTTGCTTTGCATCAAGCAAGAAAATGTTGATCTGGTCTTGCTGGATATCCGCATGCCCGGGATCAGCGGGCTGGAAGTTTTGGCCGAGATAGAAAAACTATATCCTTTGCTGGAAGTCATCATGGTCACGGCGACGACCGAGGTGGATGTCGCTGTAGAATCTATCCATAGAGGCGCCCGGAATTATATTACCAAGCCTTTTGACCTGATGACCCTGACCAGCATGATCGACAAAGCCCTGCAGAATCGCAGTAAGCGACTTTCCCAGCTTCAATATAGTGAGCATTCTGTGCTGGCGCCTTTGCTTAACATTCCTTCCATGGCTGTCGTGCAGACCGCTGTGGGGCATGCTATCGAAGAGCGTAAACCTATAATCCTGGAGGGCGCGAACGGTACGGAAAAAGAAGAATTGGCCTATTACATCCATACCAAAAGCCAGCAAAAGCGATTCATCAAGATAGATTGTTATGCTCCCGGCGACCTTGCCCGGCAGCTGACCCAGGTCGCCGAAGAGATCTTTCAAAGTATCCAGGAGGGCAAGTCCAGCCAGCTTCAAGGCGGTGCGACCTTGTACTTTAACCGGGTCGATATCCTCTCCGAAAATGAGCAAGAAGACCTGCTGGATTTTTTCCACGAACTGCTCAAGGAGAACAAGGATATTTTTAAGCTGATCAGGATAATCAGTAATATGGAAGAAGACCTGGCGCCCAAGGTCCGCAAGGACAAGTTCGATGAGGAGTTGTTCCATTATCTCAACGGCAAGAGGATCCCCTTGCCGTTGCTGGCGGAAAGAAAAAGCGATCTGGGAAGTATCATCAAATATTATCTGGACAACTTTAACCGGCGCTGCGGACGAACGATAACTCTGGAGCCGAAATGCCTGCAAATGCTGGTCAATTACGACTGGCCGGGCAATGTCGCCGAGTTGGTCTGTCTGATGCAGCAATTATCTTTGCGTTGTACAAAAGAAGCCGTGACAATTGAAGACCTGCCGCTGAATATCATGGTCAATACCAGGGAGGCGAACGGGCTTTCGCTGGATAGCTTCCTGAAAAAGTTCGAGGATAATTATATCGGCAAGATCAAAAAACTATTTCCTAATCTCCAGGTCGCCGGACAGAAGCTCGGCGTACCGATCGCCAAACTAGAAAAATAATTTTTCCCTTCGGCAGTTGATACTTTGCAACAATCCCGCGGCGCACAAACAGGTGATCAGGGCGGACCCTCCATAGCTGACAAAGGGCAGGGGGATCCCCACGACCGGCATAATGCCCATGGTCATGCCCAGATTGATCACGGTCTGAAAAAGGAAATAGGCCGCGATGCCGGCCGCGAGCATGGCCCCAAAACTATCCTTGGCCAGAGTAGCTATCCTGATCCCTCGATAGACGATCGTTCCTTCCAGCAGCATGATCAAAAACCCGCCCCAAAGTCCAAGTTCTTCACCGATGACCGAGAAAATAAAATCGGAGTTCTGTACAGGGATATATTGCAAATGGGAAAGTGCGCCATGCATCCAGCCTTGGCCCCAGATCCCGCCTGAACCGACCGCCGTGATGGACTTGTCGACATGATATCTGACGCCCTGGGCATAGGGATCGATCTGCGGATCAATAAAGACCAGTAACCGCTCCTGTTGATAAGGTTTTAAAAAGTGCCAGAACAAAGGGGCGACCCAGACGATCACGACATTGACCGTCATAAAACAAAAAGTATCGAACAAGGGGGTTTTCTTCACAGCCAGATAAGCAAAAAGCATGACCAGATAGATGATCCAGGCCAAATGAGCAAATTGGGGAAAAATATTGAAGATAACCAAGCTTAGTACAGGCGAAAGCAAAAGAAAGATCAAGCGGGAAGTCGTATTGGCCAGGATCACCATGCTGAAAAAGATGAAAATAAAGATCAGCGCGGTCCCTAGGTCGGGCTGTTTGGCGATAAGCAGGAAGGGCAGACCGATCAGTGCCAGCAAAGGCAGCATGTCCAGCAACGCTTCGATCTTTCGATTATGCAGCATCGCGGCCAGACTTATGATGATGATCAGTTTTGCCAGCTCGGAAGGCTGGAACGCGAAAAAACCAAGATTGATCCAGCGTTGAGCCCCCATCGCCGTATGGCCAAAATATAAAATATAGACCAGAAGCGCGATGGCCAGGCCGTAGAG
>JBAZXJ010000096.1:0-6061 GCA_041659865.1 Candidatus Margulisiibacteriota bacterium
CGAAATAATCGTGGACCGTATCGTGGTTAAACCGGAAGCCAGAAAAAGATTGTTCGATTCCGTGGAAACCGCCTTACGTTACGGCAACGGTCTGGTGCAGGTGATCATCGAAGAGAAAGGCAAAGCGCGCGAGCAGTTATTTTCCGAACACTTTGCCTGTCCGGATTGCGGAGTGAATTTCCCCGAGATCACGCCCCGGATGTTCTCCTTTAATAATCCCTACGGCGCCTGTCCGGAATGTAAGGGCTTAGGTTACAAGATGGAGTTCGATACGGCGATGATCGTACCGGACCCTGACTTAAGCTTAAATCAGGGCGCGATCCATCCCTGGCGGACCCAGATGTACGGTTTCCGCGGTCAGGCCATGGAAGCGGTCGCCAAACATTTCGGCTTCAAGCTGGATGTGCCTTTCAAAGACCTGCCCCAGCATATCCAGAACATAGTCCTGCGCGGCAGTGAGGAACGCATTGACTACTCCTATCGCTCCAAGACCACTGACGGCTACTGGAATTACGCTGGTGGGTGGGAAGGTATCATTCCTCACCTAAACAGGTTATATCAGCAGACCGATTCCGAAGAACGCCGGCAGGAAATGCAGGAATATATGGTGACCAGCAAGTGTCCGGCTTGCAAAGGTAAGAAGCTGAACAAGATATCCCTGGCCATCACCATAAAAGATCTTTCGATCTCTGACCTGACCGATATGTCCGTAAGAAAACTTTATGAGCTTTTTGAAAATATTAAATTAAATGAAAAAGAATTGAAAATATCCTATCAAGTTAACAAGGAAATAAAAGGCAGACTGCAGTTCCTGGTGAACGTGGGACTGGATTATCTCACGCTTAGCCGCAGCGCCAATACCTTAAGCGGCGGCGAATCGCAGAGGATCCGCCTGGCCACCCAGATCGGCTCCGGCCTGGTCGGTGTGCTTTATATCCTTGATGAACCAAGTATCGGCCTGCACCAGCGCGACAATCAACGCTTGTTGGAGTCGCTGATCAAACTGCGTGAGCTGGGCAATACCCTGATCGTGGTCGAACATGATGAAGAGACCATCCGCATGGCTGACCATGTGGTCGATATCGGCCCGGGCGCCGGGATCCATGGCGGAGAGATCGTCGCTTCCGGCAAGCTTAAAGATATTCTGGCGGCGAAAAGATCGATCACCGGTCAATATTTAAGCGGGAAGAAATTTCTGCCCGTGCCCAGGCAAAGAAGAAAAGGCCACAAGCACAAGCTGGTGATCAAAGGTGCCAAAGAACATAATTTGCAAAATATCGACGTGGAATTTACTTTGGGTAAGTTCAATGTCGTGACCGGGTTGTCCGGCTCAGGCAAGAGTACGCTGGTGCATGATATTTTATACAAGGCCCTGGCCAAACAGCTCTATCGGTCCGGCGTGGAACCAGGCGAGCACAAGTCTTTGACCGGAACAGAACATATCGACAAGGTCATTATCATCGACCAAAGCCCCATCGGCAAAACCCCGCGCTCCAATCCGGCGACCTATACGGGAGTGTTCACGTTCATCCGTGATCTCCTGGCTATGACCCAAGAAGCCAAGGTCAGAGGTTATAGCCCCGGCCGATTTAGTTTTAACGTCAAAGGCGGGCGTTGTGAGTCCTGCGACGGTGACGGGACCTTGCAGATCGAGATGCACTTTTTGCCTGATGTTTACGTGACCTGCGAGGTCTGCCATGGCAAACGTTACAACCGTGAAACGCTTGAAGTGCGCTACAAAGGTAAGAATATCGCCGAGATCCTGGACCTGACCGTGGAAGAGGGGCTGGAACTTTTCCAGCATATTCCCAAGATCGCCAGTAAACTGCAGACCCTGATGGACGTCGGCTTAGGCTATATCAAGCTGGGTCAGAGCTCGACGACCCTCTCTGGAGGAGAGGCTCAGCGGGTCAAACTGGCCACAGAATTGAGTAAACGCAGTACAGGCAAGACCTTATATATCTTAGATGAACCGACGACCGGACTGCATTTTGAGGATGTCCGCTACCTGCTAAACGTGCTCAACCGCCTGGCCGATGCCGGGAATACGCTGATCGTGATCGAACATAACCTCGATGTGATCAAGACCGCCGACTATGTTCTCGACCTGGGACCGGAGGGTGGGGATCGGGGGGGGGCGGTGGTGGCGGCCGGGACTCCGGAAGAGGTCGCGAAGAATAAGAACTCGTTTACAGGTCAGGTTCTGAAAAGAGTGCTCTAATGTTAAGACCTCTCCCCTAACCCCTCTCCGCCAAGCCTACGGCTGGCAGAGAGGGGGACATAAGAACACATTCTTGTAGCCGCGGGCTTTAGCCCGGGTTGCAATACGCTACCGAGCATGACGCACCCTAAAGGGCGCGGCTACCATTGCTCCCGGTAATACTTCTTTACTTCTTTAATTCTTTACTTCTGTATTTCTCTCCGCTTTCTCCTTGCACCCTCTCCCTTCTTCCTGTTAGAATGTTCCTAATATGAACACCGCTGCCAAAGTCGGCCTGGTAACTTTTCTGGGCATTCTCTGTTTAACTTCTTTATTGATCTGGAAAAGCGGGATCGTTACTTCTATCCAGGGCTATGAGATAACCGGTTCTTTCCGCAATATCAACGGCCTGATGGAAGGCGCCGAAGTCCGCTACCGCGGTTTCCGCATCGGTACCGTGACCAGGATAACTCCCCGCGCTGAAGATATCAGAGTGATCGTCAAGGTTAGCAAGCAGATCGATATTCCCAGAGATTCTACCCTGCGCGTCGAGTTCGACGGTTTGATCGGCGAAAAATATATCGGCGTACTCCCTGGTCTGGATACGACCAGGTTGTATGCCCCTGGGATCGTGCTTAAAGGCATCTCCTCTGCCGGTATTGTGGATTTTGTGGACGTCGGGACCCAGAACCTGGACGAGACCAAAAAGATCCTGGCCCTCTTCTATAAGATGCTGGAGGACGGCAGTATCCAGCATTCAGTTAAGAAGATCCTGTCTAATGTCGAAGTAACCACCCAGGAATTGAACAAGCTGATCCCCAGCCTAATGGGTATAGCCGACAACTTGAGTACTTTGGCTGACAGTATCTCCCCGATGCTTTCCGACCCGTCCATCCATGCTAACCTGAGAGTTACCGTTCAGAATATCAAAGAGGCCAGCGGAGAAATAAGCAGTTTTGCCAGCGGGCTGAACTCTTCCATGAGCGAAGTTACTGCGAACGTTAATCAAATGCTGGTCAGCATCAAGAAAGCTTCGGACAGCATCAACGACGTGCTCAAGGACGGAGAACTGCGCAGTGATGTTAAGACGACCCTGCGTTCGACCAGTAAACTGCTGGATAGAATGTATAGCTTCGGCCTGACCGATATTTCCGCCCAGGCCGGGATGGATTATTATACCGTGCCTAGGCAGTGGGGTTACCGCGCTGGCATGAAGCTTGGTTCGGATGAGAACTTCTGGCTCTTACAGCTCAAGACCCTTAACGAGACCAGCCTTTCGGATCTGCAAAAAGGTTTTTATATCGGTAAGGACATGGGCCTACGCCTGGGCATGATCAATAAAAAGCCGGGCTTTGGTCTGGACTATAAACCTTTCACTAACCTGAAATTCGGCACTAGTATCTATGACCTGGATAATCTGGAAGCGGAATTCGATACCGAGATCGAGTTGATCAAGAACGTCCGGCTGGTCGGGGAAGCGACCGATCTGCTTCGCCAGAACCAAAGCTATTCCGTAGGGATCAAGATCAACAACTAATGGAAAAGCCGGACAAAGCCCCCGAGAAGTTTTCCCTGAAAAGAGAGATCGCCGGTATCGTATTTTTAGCGGCCGGTGTTTTTGTATTTGTCAGTATCTTCTGGCCGGAAGCTACCGATGCCGCAGGCAGAGTATTGATCTCGGGCCTGTTGGTGAATACTTTCGGTGCAGGCATCTTCCTTCTGCCGTATTTTTTGTTGCTGGCCGGGATCTTCCTGGTCCTGGGCAAGGTAATTGAAGCTTCCGCGCGCAGGGGAGCTGGTTTATTGATGTCTTTTATGTCCGCGGTGACGATCTGGGATATCCTGCAATTCAGCCTCTGCCGTGAATTCACTTTAAGCAATATGGTCAACGGCGGTGGTCTGGTCGGCCGGATATTTAATTTTCTTTTGCATTGGACCGGTATCGCCGGAGCCTACATCATTCTTGTTTCGATCTTCATCGTCGGCATCATGCTGACCTTTAACTTTTCCTGGCAGGGCGCTTTTCTCTTCTGGCAGGAAAAAGCCAAGGAACGCGCTGAACTTGCGGCGGCTTTAAAAGCAGAAGAAGAGAAAGCCAAAGAAGAGGAAAAGGCCGTTCCGGTCAGAAAAGAAAAATTCAAACCTTTCATCGATCCAGCCGGAGAAGAAAAAGCTGCTGAAGAAGAAAAACCGAAAGCCAAGAAAGAACCCAAAAGAAAAGCTGAAGATAAATTACTGAGCGAGTTGGAACATGCCCAGAACAAGGAATATCCGGACGGTTACAAACTGCCTCCTTTCAGCCTTCTGGATAAACCCAAAGCGGATATTAATTACACCAAACGTTCCAAGACGGAAGATATCCGTATCCTGGAATCGACCCTGGCCAGCTTCAACGTTGAGGCCAAAGTTGTCGATGTTAGCTATGGTCCGTCGATCACCCGCTATGAGCTGGAACCAGGCCCTGGCGTGCGTATCAACAAAATAGCTGTTCTGGCCGATGATATCTCTTTGAGCCTGGCTTCCAGCGGGGTGAGGATCGAAGCGCCGGTCCCTGGTAAATCCGTGGTCGGCATCGAGATCCCCAATGACGAGACGACCCCCGTGACCATGTATGAAGTCCTGACCAGCAAGGATCTGCAGGAGAATAAAGCTCCGCTGATCTGTGCCTTAGGCAAGGACGTTGCCGGCAAGTCGATCTTTTTCGATCTGGCCAAGATGCCCCACGTTCTGATCGCCGGGTCCACGGGCAGCGGTAAAAGCGTATGTATCAATTCCGTGATCGCCAGTATCTTGTTCCGCAACCGTCCGGATGAAGTTAAGTTCATCATGATCGATCCGAAAAAAGTAGAGTTGTCCATTTATAATGGCATTCCCCATTTATTGACCCCGGTGGTGACCGATCCCAAGCTGGCTTCGGTTACTTTAAAGAACTGGGCCATTAAAGAAATGGAACGCCGTTACGAGGTCTTCAGCCAGATCGGCGTGAAGAATCTGGAAGGCTATAACGGTTATATCGAGAAGATCTGGGAAGATTGCAAGAGCAAGGACGGCTTAAGTCCTTTGGACCATAAGAAAAAGCTGGATACCGTAAAAGAAGCTTCCGGAGCGGCTGAAGATGAAGCCGATCCGAAGAAGGCTTTCAAAAAGATGCCGTATATAGTCGTAGTGATCGATGAATTGGCCGACCTGATGATGGTCGCCTCCAGCGATGTGGAAAGCTCGATCATCCGCCTGGCCCAGCTGGCCCGCGCCACGGGGATCCATTTGGTGATCGCTACCCAGCGTCCCTCGGTCAACGTGATCACCGGCCTGATCAAGGCCAACGTTCCTTCGAGGATCGCTTTCGCCGTATCCTCGCAGATCGATTCGCGGGTGATCCTGGATGGCATGGGCGCGGAAAAACTCCTGGGCCGGGGCGATATGCTTTATTCTCCCGTTGGAATGTTTAAGCCTATGCGTATGCAAGGTGTATTTTTATCCGAAGAAGAACTTAACAAAGTGGTCAACCATGTCAAAAAACAGGCCAAGCCGGAATACAGCATTGATATCGAAAAGATCGGTGAGCTGGCCTTTGCCGAGGAACCAGCCGATCGCAATGAAGAAGATCCTTTATATGAAGAAGCCAAGCAGGTCTTGAAAGACCAGCAAAAACCCTCGATATCTTTTCTGCAACGACGCCTGCGTATCGGCTACAACCGCGCTGCGCGTTTGTTCGAGGAATTGGAGACGGCGGGGGAGATATTTAGGGAGAAGGAGTAGGGGGGCGGTCACTGAGCTTGTCGAAGTGAGCGGGGTGGGGGATAATTGCTTAGAAGACAGTCGGAGAGAAGTAAAGAAGTAAAGAAATAAAGAAGTATCAAG
>JBAZXJ010000097.1:0-5962 GCA_041659865.1 Candidatus Margulisiibacteriota bacterium
GTTATCTAGGATCCCTCTAAGCGTGGTGGCTCCGCCCATGATGTATTGTTCCCCTTCCAGGATCGCCGTGCTGGGGTCTTCCGGCCGATAAACACCGCTTAATACTCTGAACGCCAGAAGATCATTTTGGGAAAAGAGCGGCTGAAAATGGCTGATGCTTAAGTCATAACGTTCAAAATACACTCCGCCCAAGTTTAACGAATTTAAGACCCGTCCCCCCTGCTCCCTTGACCTTGACCGAGGACCCGCTAATTATGTATTTCTGGTCGTTATAGCCCAGCGCGCTATAGGCCAGCACAAAAGCCAAGCTGTTGTTCTGGTAGTTGATATCGGTCGTGTTATTAGCGGTAACTTCCTTGACGCCTTCAGATTTGTAGATCAGGGAAGCCTGGAAGTCATCGCCTAAAGGATAGGTGAACTTGGTCAGCCAGCCGACGCGGGAGACATTGATCTCCGGCTGGTCAATAAAGTTGCCTATTTTGAGTTTTTCCTTAGCTAGTGTGTTCCAAAGTCCTAAATTGAATTTGGTCGGACTGCGGAACAGCCAGGGATGATAATACTGGGCGCTGTAAGTTTGTTTGACATCGCTGAACTGGGATTTAAGGTTCATCTCCTGGCCTGAGCCGAAAGGATTTTTAAAACCCAGGTTAACGAACAAGAACCAGGGTTCGGTCTCGCTGAAACCAGCACCAAAGTTGAGCGCGTTGACCTTTTGTTCCGTGATCCTGATCGATAATTTTATCCTGCTTTTATCTTTGCCCGGAACCAGCTGGGGGGAAAGCACGTTGGCGAACAAGCCCAGGGCGAGGATCTTGTTGCGGTCCTTGCGTAACTGCAAACTATTATAGATACTGCCCGGCTGGGTTTTCATCTCCCGCAAGATCACATGATCGTGGGTATGTTCATTGCCGGTAACTACTATGTCTTCAACCGCTACTTCATTGATCTTGATAAAAAGGGTCCCGCTTTCCTGGTCATATACGGATGATTCCACCTTGGCCAGATCGTAAGAGTCTTGCAGATAAAGATCGTTGATCTTTTCCAGATCTTTATCCAGAACACTGAAGTTGAGCACCTGCCCGATCTTCGTGGCCAGCGGCTTGATGAGCTCTGCTTTGGAATAAATAGTATTGCCCTGGATATCGATCTCCCGGACCACGCTGTTCTCCTGAACCATGTAGACGACCTTGATCCCGTTCCGTTCTTCTTTAATATCAACGCTGACCGCCTGAAAACAACCCAGGGCGAAGAGCGCTTTAAGGTCAGTTTCAACTTTACTCTGCTTTAACTGGCTGTTGGCCCTGGTCAGAAGGTTCGCTTCCTGCCTGATAACGGTTTCCGAAAGAGCATTAAGCCCCTGCATATCCACGGCAATGATCACGTCCTGAGCGTACTTAACGAACTTTCCCCGTAAAGTATCGTCCGTCTGGCCATAGCTAAACTGGCAATTCAAGAAACAAAAGGTCAAAATAATAAATAATAATGCTCTGTTCAATTTCGCCCCTTTAAAAACGATGGTTAGCTTCAATGGCAAAGGTTTGCTCCGCCGTGCTCTTGGCATCTATTTTACGCTGGATATTTATCGAGATATCATCAAAAATGAATTCCCGCAAAAGTGATATGGTAAGTTTATAGGAACTGAAGGTCAGGTTGAAGTTGTCGGTCTGCAAGTCTTTGTTGACCTCAGTATTCAGCGTAATAAATACCCTGTCGGCCATCAGCTCGCTGACCAGGTCAAGCCCTAAAAGCTTGGTATCCTGGACGCTATTGTCAGTGCCAAAGGCCAGGTTGTTAAAATCCTTGCCAAAGTCCCTCTGCAGTTTCAGATCGTATAAGCCAATGTTCTGGGCTATTTCTTTCTCATAAGGCCGTAAGGTGCTGTGCATCCAGACATCGGCCTGGGATGAAGTATATTTGCGGATCAGGTCCTGGGACTTACTGCTCTGCAGGCCTTCGCTTAAGATCTCCGGCAGGTCCCTGATCAGACTGGGCATCAAGGCGTAGTATAGGTCCTCCAACTGACGGAAATCTATCGTTGAACCATCCTGCCGGAGCAGGTAATACTCGGCCTCCAATTCAGGCTGGCGGGGCGCTGGAGGGTCCGAATATTTGGCAAAGGATATCGAGCGCAGGTCATTTATCGGTCCGTTGAGAATGACCAGGAAGATTTTGGAGTTGACCGAGGTGCCTCCGCTGTCCATTTTAACCGGCACATCGATTATAGTGGACGCGACGACCTGAAAAGCCGGCTGAAGTTTCCTTCTGTTCTCGCCTTCCTTGCGCCGGATCATACTTAAGACCACAGCGTTATCTTTTATTTCCTCCCGGTTCTTGAAGTAGACCTTTTTATTCTCTCTTTCCACCAGCTGGAACTCCTTGAGAAAAGAAGACAAAGATCCTTTGTCCAGGATCACCTGGCCTTCTACCGCCGGCGTATTTAGACTGCCCTGGACAATTAGCGGTTCCTTGGTCTTGCGCAGCTGAAAGTCAAAGTTGCCCATGATATTGCTGACCACATCATTGCCGGCGACGATCATATTGCCCCTGTTCACGAATACCTCGTTGCCGATATTCGCCTTAAGGTTCAAACGCATGCCAGGTTTGATCGTTGGTTCCCTGATCTCGGGCATCGGGATCTTTCCGTCCGATAAGGTCACCTCACCGGAGAAAACCGGAGCAGATTCTTCTTCCTCATCGATACTTTTAATAACTTTTTGCTTCTCCTTGTCCGAGATCGGCTGGGTGAACGGGCCTCTTAAGGAGAGATCACGCAGAGCTAGTTCTCCTGTATATAGCTTGGGAAGATTAACGGAAAGCTTGGTATCCTTAAGATACAGATCAAGATCAAAGACGACTTTCTCCGGCTTGAGGAAGGTCAATTCGGTCAGTTCGACACTGCCGCTTATGTCAAAAATATTTTTTCTGTTCTGGGTATCCTTGCCCTGCCAGGCAACCTTTAATTCCTTGATCTCCAGTCTGTTGTTACGCAGGCTGACCTCTGCTTTCTGGATATTGAAAGGCGACTCAATGAACACTATTTGCGGATTAAAGACGATCTGGGCCTCTTTGAATTCGAGCAATTCCCCGTTAAAGACCGGCTTTTCCAGCGTCCCGCCTATCTGCAGGTAGATCTTGCCCTTGTTCTTGATCTCTTCAAAAGAGCGGTTAAATATCCCGATTATACCTACGCTGTCCTCTTCCAGCTGGACCCGCAGATTCATCTTGTCATTTGAACGCTTGGGATTCCAGGCCGCTTCGATCGGAATGTCGCCAGAGATAACATTACGCTGGGTCCGGCCTTTTACCGTCATATCGAACTGACTGATCTTTAACCAGCCAGCGTTACTTAAGAGCGACTGGGTCTTGATCAGTTCAAAGGGACCACCGGCCACAGCGCCTTTGTTAAAATCCATATTGATCCTGACACCTTCAGCCACTGTCTGGGCCGTGAACTGCAATTTTTTGAATTCGATACTGCTAAGGGTCCCCTCCTGGATGGCAAAATCAGCCTGGGCATTAAGCCTGTTGTTGGTTATGGAGATATCGAGCTGGCCGGAGATGGCGCCTTTGACCTGAGAAACAAGCCCAAGTTTCTGCGGTCTTTTGATCAATTCAACTTCTCGCTGGACCCTGCTGATATAACCGATCGCTGTCCCCTGGCTGCGCTCATTCTGATAAAGCGGCAGAGCGCCCTGATCACCCAATTCGGACATGTCATATCTCAATTTATTGGTATCCGCAACTGCCGGGTCGGCAGAGGATGTCGGCACGCCCTCCTTGGCGGTCAGCCTGGTTGCTTCCTTGACCATGTTCTCAAAGAGGTCGGCCATCACCGTTAGGTCACCGCTGGGCACATACATACGCAGGTTAAAATCCCTGACCTTGTCCGAGGAAAAATTAACCAGACCACTTAACTCATAGACATCGTTCAACTGTTTGACCTCAACGTCCTTAATTACCAATTGCTGGTTTTTCCAGGAGATCTTTCCGCTTATCTTGTCCAGAGACAGATCGTTCAGCTTGAAATCACTGATCTCTGATTTGATATCAAGTTCCGGACGGCTGATCTTGCCTTTGATCGAACCTGACAACTTGGTCGTTCCGCTGATATAGCCAAGTTCCCTTAATAGAACACTGAAATCATCCAGATGAAAAACACTGTTCTCGGCAATGGCCAGATCGATGTTCTGGTCAAGCCCGATCTGCCCATGGAGTTTAAAATATGACTTGCCGATACTGCCGTCGAGGTCTTTGATCAGTAATTTCTGGCCGTTCCAGTTCAGCTCGGTCTTAATGCTGTCCAGCGGTTGTTCCAAAATAGCGAAATCCCGCAGGTTCAATTTACTTTCGATGATCAGCTTTTGCAGTAAGTCCTTTTTGGGCTGAGCAAGGTCGCCCTTGATCTTTAAACTTAGATTACCCGTCCCCTTGATGCTTTTCAGGTTCTTCGGCAGGAAATATTTCAGTATCCCAAGAGTTGTTAGGTCAACATTAAGCCCATCGATCATGAGGTCAGCCTGCTTTTTCAGGTCAATAGTGCCCAGAATATCCATTTTTGATTTACTGCTGATGATCTGGAATTGAGAGATCGTGAACAGCTGGTCCTCCAGGGTGATCTCTGCCTCAGCGCTATCGATCTTTTGATCCATCAAGACGCTGTCCTTGGCGGCAAAAGATAATTTTCCCGAGATGTACCGCAGAGGATCGGCCAGGAAAGCCTCGTTAAGGTTACCCTTAAGCTCCAGGGCAAGGTCAACGATAGCCCTGCTGACGTCCTTGAAATCACCATCTTTAAAGAACTGCCCATACTGGTCGGTCAGCAGTACTTTATTGCCGTTGATGTTAAGTTTAAAATCACTGGACGAATCCAGGTAAGCGCTAAAGGAGATAGGGGCCTGGTTCAGGTTAATGGTATTCTTGTAAAGCTCCACCTTGTCCGGGGTTATCTTGGCATTTAGTTCCAGGTAGTTCATCTGCTGGCCGTAGACCAGCGCTTCCCTGGAATGCAGTTTGGCATACGCGCCCAGGTTGTTCAGTGTACCTTCCAGTACGACCTTGCCATAAATATTTCCGGTCACCCTGGGATCTTCCACCCCCATTACCTGCGCCAACTGCATATCGGTCAAAAAGCTTTCAATGAATAAACGCGGTTCTTTTGATCTTAGATCGATAAAGCCAGTCCCTTTGAGCATACCCTGGGCATAATGTATCTGCTCAATGTTCAACCTGGCCTGCAATTCAGAATAGGTGATCATCGCGTCGATATCGGTAAAGCTTTGCTGGTAGATCACTAACTCCGGAGACTTTAGTGCCAAGCTTATCTTGGGGTTGGTCAGCTTTTCTCTAACGGCGATCTTGATCGCGGTTTCTCCGCTAAAATTAGCCGTGGTAAAGACCGGCGACAATGTATTCAGTCTGGCTAATACGAATTTCTCCGCCTCAAGAGACAAGTCGGCATTGAGTTGATCATAACGTTTAATTGCCCCACCCAGCTTCCATTGGGTATCCAGAAAGACCATTTGCAGAGCAATTGCTTTGACCCCTGTTCGATCTAGCTGTAAAGAACCACTTAGCTTCTCGATCTTTTGTTCAGGCATGACCACGGACTGAAGTTCACCGTCCTTCAGCCGGACTTCCATCCTAAGGTCCAGCGGCAATTCTCCGGGCTTTGGCTCCTTTTCTGATGAGCCGATATAACAATTTATTCCGGCCCGGCCTTTGACCACAGTGACTGACTTGGGAGGCAAATATTGGTTAGCGACCCGCAGGTCCAGGTCCTTGATGATCATATTGAGCCAGTAACCGGAATTTAAGTCCAGGTCACCGGCAAAATGCACAGGGGTTTTCTGATAGCTTGTCCCCAGCTCGCCGTCCAGGTTAAGCTTGACCAGGGGATTATTAAAGAAAGATAGGAAACCGTTGAGATCGGCGATCTGGGCCTGGAAATTCGTCGAGGGCTGGT
>JBAZXJ010000098.1:0-5871 GCA_041659865.1 Candidatus Margulisiibacteriota bacterium
GTTCGGCAGTAAAAACGTTAAGCCAGCTAAACGTTGTTGTTGCCTTGGCTAATCAGGTAAAGAAAGTTGCCGCTATCGAGCTTAATAACCAACAGAAAATTGAATTAGGCGCAATGACACCGGATCAAGCGGTTGTTTTCTTGAACAATCTATTTGCCGCAAACACTTTAGCAAGTGAAGCAAAATTGATCGACGGTATCCTTAAAGTTTCCGCCAAGGAGGTCACAACCGGCAATACAAAAGGTACAAGGCCTGTAATCGATAAGCTGAACGATCTCACCACCTCCTTGCCGACCCAAGCCGCCGACCCAAAAGCAGTTGAAACCAGGCTCACCGAAATACTTGGAACGGACTTGGCTGCTTTGGTTCTAGCTAAAGCGAATACCCCAACAGGTGTATTTGTTAAAGAGGACCATGATGTGGCTAAAGCCGAAGGTGGTCTGGCTGCTCTAAATAAATTAGTAGCATCAGCAAGAACTGCAATAGATTCCGGCGCTGCATCAGCTGCGGCAGCGGCTGAACTATCAGCTGTTGAGGCCGATGCGACCAGTGTTAAGTAATTAATATTCGGAGCTTTGATCTTCTTGAAAGCCACCCTGCAAAGGGTGGCTTTCTGTTTCTTTGCTAACTAGTTATAGATTATTGCAATAAGATTGGCTAGTTGTCGATAATATATATAGACGAAATTATTTTTCCGGAAGGAATTATCCTGATGATCCCTTACTTGAACAAAAAGATGATCTCAGTCCGCATGGTAATAGCAGCCAGGCCTGTTGCCGGTATTAATATTTCCATCCTAAGTGAACCTGACCTCGACGATCTATTCGATCATCCGGCAAAACTGCGTGGTCTGTTGAACGCTATTCAGATCAAAGAAGGCAACTATTCGTCTTTGAAGTATGGATATTTTATCGCGCTCAGGATCTATCAGCATTTTACCTGGGCGGAATATGAAGAACGGTTAGGGCAGTTCATTAAGAAAATGGAAAACGAGCCCTCAGGTAATAGCGTAATGCCGGCTGAGGTGAGGATCAAGGCGATCCTGGATCATCTTGCTCTTAACGGGTCTAACAAGAAGATCGACGATAAACATGGGATGCTAAATTATTTGCTTAAAGACGGAGAGACTGTGATCAGGGACGATCGCTCCATGAGCTGTGTCTCAAAAAATATGTTCCTGAACCTGCTTTTGGCCAATTATGGGATCGAGGTGGAGGTTCTTTGTAATGCTGGTCATACCTGGCTGAACTATAGGGATGCAAATAATGATGATTATGAAATAGATATAACGAAATATTTCAGTAAAGACTGGTTGAAAAAAGGCAGATCAGCGGCGCCATATATCGTGCTTGATAGGATACTAGGCCCGCTTTCCATGATGTATGCCAATCAAGGCCACAAGCTGGTACCGAAGATCATTCGGGACGAAAGAAACATCACTGATCCTGCACTGCCGATGGCAGGTTATATCAAGGCAATGGGTATGTATCATAAAGCCTATGTCCTGTATCCTGATTATCCTTATTCTTATCTATCGTTTGGGCATCTCTATCAAGACTTATTAAACAATAGAATATTTCAGAATATAGATGATTTGAACAAAGAATTAACCGGATCAACTATAGGACATTGCAAGGATCTGGTCCGGGTACCTTTATCTATCGGCGCTAATAAAGCAGGGGGGATGCCTAATCAGAAAATATATAGTGAACAGTGGGTCAAGGATTTGAACAAAGTATTAAAACCTCATGAAATAATAGACCGGCAGCAGCGGACAGAGGAATTTGACCAAAGGTTCGCTATATTTCACCAGTGACCGTAGAAAAACCATTCCTTGACTTAAGCCATATATAATAATACTTTATTAACTAATGATCACCGCCGAAACTATCAAGAAATACGAGTCCTATACCCAAATATTTGGCGACCTGTTGTTTGAACCCGCTGTGGCGAAAAAGTTCAAGACCGTAGAAGCTGTCCTAAGTGATCTCGGCTCTGCTTTTGAGTCGATCGGTAAAGCTCCTCCGGCCGGGATAGCCGGGATCAAGGCCGCTGACCTCAGGCAAGTCGTCGAAGACTATCTGCAAGAACAACTTTTCCAGCTGGCCAATATCCAATACTTAATTATGGAAAAGACCGGAGACCATGGTTTGCTTGGCGAGCAAAGGGTATCGATCAGCTTTTGCCGTTTATTGCAAAAGATACCTGCCGACCGTGAAGTTACCCAGTATGATGCCGATGATTTTCGTCAGCAGATCTTAAAGGCCAGAAAAGATCATTCTCTGGACCAGCTGTCACTGCCCAGCCTGGAAGAAAAAGCGAATAACTGGGAGTTAGATATTCTGGGCAGAAAGATCAAGATGAAGCTCGATGAGATCAAAAAGCTCAACGGCTTTCTCCTGTTCTTATCCTCTTCTAAACGCCTGTTAATGAGCTATGAGAATCAGAAACCCAATTTCATCTTTGGTTCCGCGAAGTTGCGCAAGATGGGTCATTATAATCTTTTTGTTTTTGAGAACGAAGATATGCGTAGTCCTTATTCTTGTCTTTCCATCGTTGCCTCTAATTCCAGGGAGAATATCGCTATTCGCAAGACTTCCTGCGAGACCATATTTTATAATAAATGGTCCAAAGTCTTCGCTTACTCAGCCAATGAACAGAAGAGATTATTGGAGGATGAATATAATAATATCGGTGAAACGATCAAGTTAAGAGCTCTGGAGAAATACGGGATCCGATCGGCCGCGGATATTGGCGGCAAGGAACAGCTGATCATTGATGAGATCGTTGAAGGGATTCTGTGGCATGAGGTCGGCCATACTATAGTCACGGATAATTATCTGGAACCAAAATATGTCGCCTTGGGCAAGACTTTCCATTCTTTCTACGATGATTATTTCACCATCCTGGGAGAATTCCTTGCTGACTGGGCCAAGCCCTCGAAGGAAAAACAATTAAAAAGTCCGATCTTGTTCTTTTTAGAGCAGGCTGCCAAAGGCGATACGGCAAAAGCTCAACGTATGCTGGAGGTCTATCTTTCAGACAACTGGTTCTTAAGCAGTGAGGAAAAGGAAGGGATGCTGCCCAGCCAGACCGATATCCTGGTCAGTGCCTACCTGAATTTCTATGATAATAGTAATAAAGTGATGGATCTGGCCAAATTACAAAAAGGCTGTTTTGACCTTTTTGAAAAAGTCCTGCAGGAATATAAGAACGGGATCGATCGGGTAATTTCCCCGATCAACAGGGCGATCTTTATCATAGATAACAAAAAGATCGGGTTCGGCGAAGCTGATGAGCGGATCCGCGGTATATTGGAACATCCCTTATGCAAGAACCGCTGGGAAAAGGAAAATAATTATGAAATGTACTATTGGTCGAATATGATCAAATGGGTCAAGCTCTATTCTCCTGAAACGTTCAAGGAGATGACCAGGATCCTGACCAATTCTCTCGACGATTTCAAAAAACGCTTTTTAGAGATCTTGGTCGGAGCAGAGAACGCCGGTAAGTATAAGCATGACCTGCGGACCTATCTGATAGCCAGAATGAAGGAACTGGGCTTTTATACCCCTGTAGTACCTATCTCTAATGAAGAAGCGGTCAATATGGCTATAGACGACTCCTTCTTACCCATAATGCAGAAAGACGAGGTTTTAGGGTGGTTTAAGGACATCCTGGGGGGTAAGGCCCGCAAGGTATCGATTAATTACAATGGCGAGCCGGATATGAGCCTCATGGTGCTCCAGGAGATGCTGGTCCGGAGCGGGGTAGGTAGCGTTCTGGATGGGATGCCCTTTGAAGTGACCAAAGCCTCTTTTAGCGTGAATGACCTTCAGCAGAGGGAAAAAGTGATCAAAATGAACTTGCAGGACAAGGTAGATGTTCCTACGTCCGAACTGGACAAGCAGAATGAAGCGGTTCTTCTTGAGAACCTGAAAAAGATCAGGGACTATTTTGACAAGAACATGATCCAGCGGATCAAGACGCTTAAGCTGAATCTTCGTTACGGTTCGGAAGAAAAGCTCAGAGAACTGGCTGAAACGCTCAAACTTGTTTCCGGAACCTCGCTGGCCGCCAGGATCGCGGATATAGAGCCTTTATATACCAGCAGTAACCGTATCTTCGAAGTCTTCCTCCCTCTGGAACGCGGCTATCTAGACTGGAATACCGCCCAGGCCATCTGGCGCATCAACCAGCAGCTGCGGCCCGGCGACAAGGCTAACGAATGGACCCTGGACAAGGCGGTGCTGGAAAAGATCATCAAGGGGTATTTGACGTCGTATTAGTAGATAGTAGCCAGGAAGAAAACGAACTGGATAACTGGCAACTGGTAGACTGGCTAACCAGGTTTCTGATCTTTTGGCCTGCATTTCTTTTCGATCAGTTTTTTTTCCGTCTTTTCGATCGTTGCCAAAAAGTGTTTTTCAACCTCTGTTAATTCAGCCGTATTTTTTTCTGTATAAGCAGAATACTCCAAATGGGCTTTGTTTTCGGCAAGCTCGGCGGATATCTTCCCTGCATCGATCAGTACATTTTGGCGAGACATTTTAATGAACCCGTTGAGAACATCGATCCAGTCCTCCATGGTCATGGTCTTTCTTTGTATGGCGTTGACTTCGGCAATATCGAGATAAGCAGAAACAAGACGATTTAACACAGCGAGCTCTTCCGCGCTCAAATAATTCTTGGCGATAGTCACCTCTTTTTTTCTCGGCTTAACACCCTGGAAGGAAGTTAGCCCCATAAATGGCTTATTAGAATTTGCACGTTCATAGATCACTTCTGCTGCGGTGTGCCCATGCGCCGCCCAATGAAGTTTATTTTGCACTGTCTGAAAAAATCTTTTGGTAGCTGTCGCCTCAGGATCGTAATCCGCGCTGGTCGCATAAATTTCCAGAACTTTTCGATAAAATACTTTTTCTGATGAACGGATGTCCCTGATCCGTTCGAGCAATTCTTCAAAATACGAACTGCCTCCACTCTGTTTTAGGAGGTCATCATTCATGGTAAAACCTTTGATCAGATATTCCCTTAATCGCTCGGTTGCCCAGATGCGAAATTGAGTGCCTCTCAATGACCTGACCCTGTAACCGACCGCGATGATCACCTCTAGGTCGTAATAGTCGAGCTGGCGCTGAACTTCCCGCTTGCCTTCCTGGCGAACTGACAAGTATTTCTTGTGAGTTGCCTCCGGGGTCAGTTCCCCTTCCGCGTAAATATTCATTATATGTAAGCTGATGTTCTGCTGGGTGATCAAAAACAGCTCGGCCATCTGCTGTTGAGTTAGCCAGACGCTATTGTTTTCTATGCGTACATTGATCTTTGTTGCTCCATCTTCTGTCTGATAGATAATGATATCCGAGTTGGCGTTGTAATCATTCATTACCTTGCTCCTTGAAATAATTTTACTTTGGATACGAACGACGGCAGGTTATCTTATATTATGACACTGAATCCATTATATCTTACCAAATTACGCAAGTATCGGGAAGAGGAGCCGATGGCACACAGCTGAGACTCTCTCTGGGAGACACGTTGCCTTGAGCCTTGCTTCTGTACGAGAGAAAGTTGCCCGCTTAAGCAGTGAACGTACTCGCGTAAAAAACAAAGGGCAGATAGCGTTGACCGAAAAGCAAATGCGTATAGTGGAACAGATCAATAAGAGCGGTAGGATAGCTGTCCATGAGATCGCCCAAATGCATAACTATAGCAGGCAGGCAGCGCTAAAAGAGATCGATCGCTTGGTAAAGCTCGATATCGTTAAGCGTGAAGGTAAAGCCAGGGCGAGTTATTATGTTCAGAAATAAGTGGTTGTCGATTAGGTTGTCGATTCTCTTCAACCCATGATCCAATAGCCTGCCTGATCTA
>JBAZXJ010000099.1:0-5849 GCA_041659865.1 Candidatus Margulisiibacteriota bacterium
GTCGCTATTTTGGCCGCTGGCAAGGGGACCAGAATGAACTCTGATCTGCCGAAAGTACTGCATAAGATCCATAATAAACCCCTACTGGAATATGTACTCAAAGCAAGCAGTAAAGTCCCCAAAATAGATGAAACCTACGTCATCATCGGTCATCAGGGGGAAAAGGTCATCAAAGCCTTTGAAAAACGCCAGGACCTGATCTACGTAGAACAGACCCACCAGCTTGGTACCGGCCATGCAGTAATGCAGTTGATCCCGTATTTACAGGATAAACATGGCAGTATCCTGATCCTCTGCGGTGATACCCCTCTATTATCTACTAAATCCCTGGAGAATCTGTTAAAGGTGCAAAAAACGGATAAAGCTTCGGCCGTGGTAATGACCGCGAACCTGGAGCACCCCTTCCATTACGGACGGATAATCCGCGCCAACAATGGCAGTGTGTTGGGGATCCGCGAGTATCGTGATTGTTCCGAGGAAGACCGGCTGATCAAGGAGATCAATTCCGGCGTTTACTGCTTTGATATCCAGGATTTGATCTGGGCTTTACAACACCTTAAACCGGAGAATGACCAGCAGGAATATTATTTGACCGATACGCTGGAAGTACTTAAGCACCATCATAAAACTATCGCCGCCTGGCAGACTAATGATCCCGATGAGATCAGCGGGATCAATACCCTGCATGAGCTGGAAGAGGTCGGAAGGAAAATGGTCCATGCTTAATGATCTGTTAACCATCGATAGCCTTACTCGCAAAGATGTCGAGGAAATATTCAAATTGACCAGGAAGCTTAAGTCGGACTTGAAAAAGGGTAAAAGTAAACCTGTTTTGGCCGGCAAGACCCTGGCCATGATCTTTCATAAGCCTTCGATCCGTACCAGGGTGTCTTTTGATGTGGCCATGTACCAGTTAGGCGGTCATGTGATCAAAATGACCAATGAAGATATCCAGATCGGTAAGAGGGAGTCTATAGAAGATATTGCTAAAACCCTTTCTCGTTTCGTCAACGGGATAATGATCAGGACCTTTGAACATCAAGATGTTGTTGACCTGGCCAAGTATGCCTCGATCCCAGTGATCAACGGATTAACTGATTATTCCCATCCCTGCCAGGCCTTGACCGATATGTATACGATCAAGGAAAAACTTGGCGACCTCAGCAAGGTTAAGCTGGCCTATATCGGAGATGCCAATAACGTTGCCCGTTCCTTGATCAATCTGGCCAAATTGCTAAAAATGGAACTGCATATCGCCTCTCCCCGCGGGTATCAACCAGATCAGGAAATGCTCAAAAATGCTCCTACGGTCAAGATATTCAAAGAGGCCAAGGAAGCGGTCAAGAACGTTGACGTGGTCTATACCGATACCTGGGTCAGCATGGGACAGGAAGAGGAAGCAGAAAAGCGTAAAAAGATCTTTGAACCTTTCCGCCTGGATGCCCAGCTGTTGTCTTATGCCAAGCCGAAAGCTTTGGTCATGCATTGCCTGCCGGCCCACCGCGGCCAGGAAATAACCGATGAAGTGATCAATTCGCCTAGCTCCATAGTTTTTGATCAGGCTGAGAACAGACTGCATGTTCAGAAAGCTGTTTTAGTCCTGTTATTAAAAAAGCAAGCTTAGAGGAGTGTTTCCCCTTGATAAAAATAGAGATCTGGCTTAAGAACGCCTGGCAGTTATATCGTGATAATTTGGTGAATTACCTGTTCATCTACTCGATCTATATGTTAGCCGGCCTGTTCGTCCAGAAAGTCCCGATGGTGCCCTTATTGGTCATGCCCCCACTTTTCGGTTCTCTGGTACTGATCACCTTACAAAAGATCCGAGGCCAAGGCCTGGAGGTCAGTGAAATATTAAAAGGTTTTAATTATTTTCTGCCCTTGCTGTTCGCTTCCGTGGTCATAGGGGTATTTGTCTTTTTAGGTTTCTTGTTCCTGATCATCCCGGGCATAATCATTTCTGCCTTCTATATTTTTACGGTCCCGTTGATCGTGGACCGGGGCTTAGATTTCTGGCAGGCTATGGAACAAAGCAGACTTAAGGCTATGGAGGATATCTTTGGCATGCTGATCTTCAGCTTGATGCTGATCGCGTTGATCGTTCTTGGGGCGATCTTTCTAGGGGTTGGATTATTGGTTACAATGCCTATAGCGGTGAATACGCTGGTGTTTGCTTATTTGGATCTGTTCGGCGAGAAAGCAGAACTCATTAAGGAGTAGGCAACCTCGTTCATTGCGAGGAGGTCTTCGACGAAGCAATCTCTCGACAGGTCATCTCGCTATTTAGAGATTGCCACGTCGGATGCCTCCTCGCAATGACGGGGCGTTCATCTATCCCACATAATCGAAGAACTTCTGTTCAAAGGCTGTTTCCGAAAGTTCTTCTTCCGGGCCTATCCCTTCGCAGTTTAACACTTCACGCTGGAAAAAGTTCTTGATCTTGGCCAGACCTTTGGCGGTTAAACCTGGTCTGGTTAAAGCTTTAAGACAGCTGAGCAGAAGATCGAACAAAGCAGGATTTGGCTGATATTCCACCGTAGCCTTATCAACGGCCCAGAGCAGGTAAAGACCAGCCTGGATGGTTTCAAAACGGCTACGGATAGCCATGAACGGTTCGATAGTCTCGGCCTGGTTAATTATATCGAGGGTTTTTCCCTTGTTGAGGAGATAATCATTATGGGCGAACAATTCCAGGCGACCACCGAATTTACTGGCTGGTTTGCGGCTACCTCTAGCGGCGGCCTTGATCTTGCCTAAGTCGCGGGAGAAAATAGTTATTATCTTATCGCTATTGCCCAGGTTATGGCTTTTTAAGTTTATCCCAGAGGTCTTATAGCTCAAGCTTTACTCCAATTTGTAAATGGTCAGGCCAGATAACAACTTGGGATAGAAATCAGTAGACTTCTGGGGCATACGCTCCCCTTTTCCGGCAATATCGCGGACTTCAGATACTTTAGTGGCATTCAGGAAGAAAGCCAGCTGGCATTCGTCCTTGGCCAAGGCATCAACTGCTTCACGGTATTTACGTACATAATGCAGGTTCTTCTCATTAGCCTGGTCCTCTTTGGTTATCCCCAGGATCTTTTCCAGGATCAGCAGATGCAGGATGCTGACATCAAGCCTGCGGTATTCCGGCGAATTCTCCTCGGGGAACAGTTTGTCCATAGTCTGCTCGTCTTTAAGGCAGAGCACGAAGTATTTTCCTGCTGAACTAAGACCAAAGGCATGGCTCTGGAGCCCGCGCTTGTTCATCTCAGCCAGCATGCTTTCAGGGCTAGAAGCTTCAGTAACCGTAAAATATTCTTTAACAGGACCAAGCATTTTATCCAACTGAAAATCAGCCAGGTTAAGCACACAGCGATGAGTAGGCAGGATAGTCAAGCCTGGGTCGGCCATGTTCACAAAGGTCATCTGCAGATAATCCATCGCAGGGACATATTCACCTTTTTCCAACATTTCCTTGCGGAAGTTCATAGCGGTCTCGTAGCGATGGTGGCCGTCAGCGATGAAAAGGTCCTTGTCTTTCATCATGTCCTGGAGTTTCTGGATCTTGTCCTTAGCTGTTATCACCCACATCTTATGTATATTGCCGTCCTCGTCATGGGCTATAACATCAGGGGTATCAGTGGCTCCTACCAGTTTGCCAAGGTCGTCTTGTCCTCCCTGGTAGAGCATAAAGATCTGGCCGTAATGAGCCTTGGTTTCTTTCAGCAGGCTCATCCTGTCCTTTTTTGGTCCGGCCAAGGTTCTTTCATGGGCATGGACCTTGCTTTCATCGAGTTTGCCCAATCCGATAAATCCGCTTCTGGTCCTGGTCTCTCCGGTCTCTAATTTAAAGGTCTGGGTATAGTAATAGATGGCAGGCTGATCTTCTTTGACCAAGGCCCCTTCCTTGATCCAGGTTTGCAGGTAGTTCCCAGCCATTTGATACTTATTTCGGCCTTTATAATCATCACCGCTATCGTAACCAAGTATTATGCGGACTAGGTTGTAAGGACTTTTCTGGTAATACTCCTTACGTAAGGCTTCGTTGATCCGGTCATAGGGCTGGGTTACCACCAGATCGATATCTTTTACTATATTTGGAGCATAACGATAAGCATTGAACGGGGCGATAATGGCCATGGGGAACACCTTTCTTGTTTCTTGTAAAAATGTCTGCTTGAGTTTATCATGAAGAAATAGAATTTGGTAGATAGCAGTGAAGCAAATAAAAACTTGGTAGCCGCGGGCTTTAGCCCGGGTTGCATACGCTAGCGAGTAAGACGCAAGCTGAAGCATAAGGCTACAATATCTAAGATATTAACTAGGTAAATTGGATCAAATGCACATACTTGATAAAATAATCCAAACCAAAAAGCAGGAAATAGCTAATATTTTCCTGGTGGAACCTGTTGCAGTTAAGCCGACTAGGGACTTCTTTGGTGCTCTTAAGCAGCCACCGGCTCCACGGATCATAGCTGAAGTAAAAAAGGCTTCCCCTTCCAAGGGTCTGATCTACAATGATTTTGACCCGGTCAGGCTGGCTTTGCAGTTCGAAGCCCAGGGTGCGGCTGCTATCTCTGTCTTGACCGATGAGCAATACTTTCAGGGCAAACTGGCCTATCTGACCGCGGTTAAAGAAGCGGTGAAAATACCTGTGTTGCGTAAAGACTTCATCATTTCTGAAAAACAGATCAAGGAAGCCGCTGTTGCCGGGGCTGATGCGGTCTTGCTAATAGTGAAGGTCTTGCTGCGCCTTTCTGACAACAGACCGGACAGGGCCTTGCTGTTACTGAGCCATTTTATGGGAGTAGCAGAGGACCACGGCTTGCATTGCCTGGTCGAGGTCCATGATGCCCTAGACCTCAAAATAGCTGTAACCTCAGGGAACAAGATCATAGGTATAAATAATCGCAATCTAGACACCTTTACGCTGGATCTGGAGACAACGGCAACCCTCTCAGCTCTGGTACCTGAGAGCTGGCGAAGCAATAATTGCCTGGTAAGTGAGAGCGGGATGTTCTCGAAAAGCGATTTCCCTGCGGGGGTTGATGCTGTTCTCGTTGGGGAAGGATTAGCTAGAGATCCTGGGGCATTCTTCTAGTCAGAATTAAAGAATTAAAGAAGTAAAGAATTAGATTATGATGAAATATGCGCATCATTCCATATTTCTTTACTCCTTTACTTCTTTATTTCTCTAAATTCCAATTCACTTCGAGATCTCGAACGACTTTTTAGGTAGCAGTACCTTGCCGTCCTCCACTTTGTAATCTACATCTCTAAACTTAAGGGTCTTGATCGACTCAGGTAAGTTAACCTCTACCACTTCCGGCAAACGGTGAAAATTAAAGTCTGCTTTTAGTTCAACTACCTTATTTCTCATGGTCTTGAGCTTGAAATCGATAGTGCCAAAATAGCTAGGAGCGCTATCCACGGAGATCTGCTCCCCTACTTTAAACCAATCGTCCGGTACACAGGGCAGCAGAACCAGCTTATCTTCGTCTTCATAAAAGAGCATATTGCGTACCAGGAGCAGAAAATCCGCCGCGGCCCAGCCGTGATGGCCATCACCCATGTTGCCGCCAAAATTCTGAGGATTTATGGCTTCAGGCCAGGTAAAGGTATCCGTCGCCTTGTCCAATAGCCAATTTAAGATCTTCAAAGCTTTTTTGTCCCGTAAGGCAACGTAACACTGGGCAACGTGGGCGGTTAAGTAGGTACCAAAGCCGGAATGCATCACATCGTGAAAGAAACCGCCGTCGTACATACAATGCTTGTCGATATAATCTAGAGTATTTAAAAAGCGCTCATCGGTCAGTTTGAAGACTTTAAGCGGGTAGATACAGGCGATAGAGCCTATAGCCGCG
>JBAZXJ010000100.1:0-5837 GCA_041659865.1 Candidatus Margulisiibacteriota bacterium
TTTTGGTGTATGCAATTAACATAACGAGGATGATCTAATAAGCTGGCTTGCCAGCCGTAGCTCTTAAAACTTAGCCAAAAGTTTTAAGAGCGGAGGCTGGTCGGGGAGACAGGATTCGAACCTGCGACCCCCTGTTCCCAAAACAGGTGCGCTACCAAACTGCGCTACTCCCCGACGCGGAAAGAATATAACTTATTATTTAGGGCTTGGCAATTATCTCTTGGTTATTTCTTGCTGGCCAGAGCAATAGCTTCTTCCAGCAATTCCTGAATACAGAATGGATTTAATAAATAACGATCAGCCTGGAGGTCCTTCTCCAAAACGGCATTATCATCGAAAACAAAGATAAAGGTATGAATGCCCTGCGCTTGGTCCCTCGTTCGAATGGACTTGATAAACTGTTCGCAAACCGCCGTTGGTTCCTTAGAGCTGATTATTATATAGTCATATTGCGCCTCTGCTCCGGTCCTCTGCATTCTGTCCAGGGCTTCATTGATACTTGAGGTTGTTTGCACCAGGGCTTTGGTGCATAACAAGATCGGTTCCATAATTCCCTGCACGGCTGGCTCATCAGCGACCAACAAAATGCTCTTTCCAGGCAGGGTATCGAACAAAGACTCGACTTTAAGTGGTTTCACCTTGACCGGGAACAGATCGCCTCTGATCACATCCAGAACAAAGCTAAAGGTCGATCCTTCGCCAAGTTGACTGGTGATCTGTATAGGATTTCCTTTCTTCATTAATAACAGACTGTTCAATAATTCAACACAATTCGGCAGGCCTAAACCGCTTCCGCCGTATTTTTGGGCAATTGAGGGGTCCGCCTGAAGATAAGGGATGAAGATCTGGTCCAATTTATCAGCAGAGATGCCTGTCCCGGTATCTTGCACTTCAAAATACAGGGCCACGGTCATTTCATCGACCCTTTGCAACCGTATACTGATCTTGACCAGGCCCTTTTCCGTGAACTTCAAGGCATTGGTCAGGAGATTGTTCAATATTCTTTCCAATAATGTTGCATCGCTGATGATACAAGCTGGGATCTTTTCGTCTATCTCTAGTTCCAGTTTCAACCCTTTGCTTTGGGCTTTTGGCAGATTGATATTATATATTTCATTGACCGTCTGACGCAGGTCGAACCGCCGATATTTAGGGCCTGGATCATCCAGCATATCATTTAGCAGCTGCAGGATCATCTTGCTTGAGGGCATTATATATTTTCTAATGTAAGTGATCATATCTGCGATCTGTGCTTCATCTGTCGCCTGCGAACCAGCACGGGGCTTCGTGCATAGCATAGAGGAAATGCCATAGATCGGCGTGATCAGTCCCCGGATATCATGACAGAACTTGGCAATGAATTGAAATTCAGGATCGCCGTCAGGACTATCCGAGGACTTTTGCTTGGCACAGTCTAGAATATTGTTCAATTGACGCAATACCTTTTCACTGGCGCTGTGGATCTTATCCTCTATCTCAGATCTTATTTCGCTCAATCTTATGGCTGGCAGCTCTGGAGAACATAGCTCCGCGGCAGTTTGCTGGATCTCGGTGATCAGCTTACGTATGTAATCTACCGCATCTTGTCTCAGACATGCTGAATCCAGGGCCAGATCGAGCTGCGGCCGCGGAGTGCTTTTTAATGAAATTATTTTCTTATTCATGGTGCTTTAGTTATATCGTGACCAAAATGTCATAATTTCAAAAACTTTGACCGCCAAGAAAAAAATGAAATATCAGTAGATAGTGGTCGATACAGTAACTGGTGAATTAAATACAAGGAGAGATTTGTGGATAATATTAAAGTGAACGGACATCATAATTACGGGGACAATTTTGTTACTTTGACCTACGCTCGCCAGAAGGCTGGCTCCCAGGGCCAGGATGCAAAGCAACAACCCCGGAACGGCTTTGTCCCTTTGTCTCCAGTATTAATGCCTGCTAACCCTGCAAGCCTGAAGATCAGTCCGGTTGAAAGAACCAGGTCATTTACCCTTGAGCAAAGATCGGCCAGGATGGGCTCCGAGGCTCAGCCGATCAGGATCGAAGCAGTCGAACCGATCAAGCCTTTTAAATTCATCCCAGCAACAGTGAAGTTACCCCAGCTAAAAGTTACCGCCCAGGTTGAAGCCCTGCAGGATGCGGTTGCCGTGGATGAGGTCCAGCCAACAAGAGGTATTGCCAGCGCGCCAAAACGTTCGGCTGGAGTTAGCCCAAAGGAGATCCCGCAGGAACATCTGGCTGAGATCAGGCAATTCTGCGCAACTGTCGATCGTCAGCGGGCGGCCGCTTACGGCATGTTCAAGACCGACCACCAACAGGCGAAGCGTCTCTTGGACCTGCTGGAAAGACAGAGCAAACTGATCGCCTTGATGAGCAGGGGATTGAAACCTGCGACCAGGCAGAAGGCTGAAGCCTTGTTCCACAAGTGGGAACTGCGGGCTGAGCAGCAGATAAGTAGCCTGTCAGCCGATCATTCCCAACCAGCAGCGGTTCGCCCGCTTCCTAAATTGCCGGAGAGGACCAGCAAGGTCCTGCCGAACTTACAGGCAGTCAGTGCTCCGAAGGTCGTGACCCCGACCCTGGGCAAGAGCGTAAGGCTGCTGGAGCTTGGGGGAAAGAGCAAAGGTGTTTCCAGTGGGGAAATATATTCCGCAGAGGTTCCAAAGGTCATTATCCCTGCCAGGAAGGTAAAAACCAAGCAACGCGTCTACGCTATTCGGGTCCTGGAGAATAGCATCGCTTCTTACCAGCATGCCCAAAAGCGTGGCTGGATAAAGCCTGAGTTCACCGACCTTGTCAGTCTGAAATGGATGGAAGATAAGCTAATGAAAATAAAAGCTGGAAGCTTCAACGATGAACAGCTTGCGGAGCTAAGCAGTTACCTGATGCAACAGAAACTTAAGTACCTAATGATCCTGGACTACGCTCCTCGGGAGAAATAATCTTCCTGCCCACTAGTTAGCCGGTCTGCCATTCTTAGGAATGGTATTCTAGCCAGTTCCCGAATATCCCGTTATAATGCTCCCTGTTCTATGAAGGGCGACGTGGCCGAGTGGTTAGGCAGAGGTCTGCAAAACCTTGTACCCCAGTTCAAGTCTGGGCGTCGCCTCCAGCCTTCGCTCTTAAAACTTTTGCTAAAGTTTTAAGAGCTTCGGCTGGCAGGCCAGCTTATAGTATGCAATTTGCTTTTAATTTTAATTGCCCAAAAGTTTTTAGAGCGAAGGCTGTCCGCCGAAGCCTTGCGATTTTGAAAGCCTATCAATAAGTAATGGCGAAGGCGGACGATTTAGTTAGCTAGTTTTCTAGTTGGCTAGTTAGCTGGTTTAATAAAGGACTAGTTAACTAATAAACTAATGAACCAGGAGACTAATATGATCTGCGAAATATGCCAAAAACGACCAGCTGACATCCAGATAAACGAATCGCGCAACGGCGTTCAGCATATCCGTCACGTCTGTCACGTCTGTGCATTAGAACAAGGATTGCTCGGCCCTGCGGCGAATATTTTTGGCAATCTTTTCAAACAAGCATCTCCCGATCGTATCTTTAGTTCCTTTTCCGAAAGTGCGATGAAAGTCCTAAGCCTTGCGCGTGAGGAAGCGGTACGGCTTTCCCATCAATTTATTGACACTGAACATTTGCTCCTCGGCTTGATCAAGGAGGAGGGTAATGGTTTTAAATTGCTGGAAGGCCAGAAAGTAAATATCGTTGATCTGTTCTCGGAGGTCGAATCGACCATCGGCCGGGGCAATTACAAACTCCAGAACAAAGACGAAGTGCTTAATCTGACCCCCCGGGCCAAGAGCGTGCTGGAAACCGCTTATCATACTGCAATGGAATTAGGTTTTTCTTATGTCGGCCCTGAACACATTCTCCTGGGTATCCTGCGTGAAGGGGAGAGTATCGCCGCCCAAAAGCTTAACGCCAAAAATATCAACCTTGAAGATACGACCAAGGAAATGTTCGACCAGCTGGGCATGGAACCAAAACCGCTGGGCGGCCAGGCCCCGCAGACCGCGCTGGCCTCTTTTGGCCGTGATCTGACCCTGCTGGCCAAGCAGAACCGCTTGGATCCGGTCATCGGGCGCGAAATGGAGATCAACCGGGTCATCCGTATCTTGAGCCGGCGCACGAAAAACAATCCTGTATTAGTAGGCGACCCCGGTGTGGGCAAAACGGCGATCGTTGAAGGCCTGGCCCAGATGATCATGCGCGACGAAGTGCCGGAAGTATTACGCGGAAAAAAAGTCATTGAATTGAACTTGAGCGGGATGCTGGCGGGGACGCGATATCGAGGAGATTTCGAAGAGCGGATCAAGAAGGTCATGGATGAGATCAAGCAAGAGAAAGGCAAGATCGTGCTGTTCATCGATGAACTGCATACCCTGGTCGGGGCAGGGGCGGCAGAGGGGGCGATCGATGCCGCCAATATTTTCAAACCTGCTCTGGCGCGGGGAGAACTGCAATGCGTCGGCGCGACCACGATGAACGAATACCGTAAATATATTGAAAAGGATGCCGCGCTGGAACGGCGTTTTCAGCCCATCCAGGTCAAGGAACCAAGCGTAGAAGAATCTGTCAAGATCCTGCGCGGTCTGCGCGATAAATACGAGGCTCATCATCGGGTAAGTATAACTGAAGAAGCTATTCAAGCTGCGGTGGCCTTGTCTAACCGCTATATTTCCGATCGTTTTCTGCCTGATAAAGCGATCGATCTTCTGGACGAAGCCGCGGCCATGGTCAGACTAAAAACTGTTTCTCCGCCTCAGGCGATCCATAGCGCCCGCTTCGAACTTGCTCAAGCCAGAAAAGAGCAGGAAGCCGGCAAGCGTTCGGCGGATAATGACCAGGAAAAAGAAAAGGGTCATAGCGAGCTGGTCAGTCAACTGGAAAAGAAAGTGGCCGAGCTGGAAGCGGAGTGGAAGAAGGAACAAGTGATCGAAATGGTTGCCGTGAAGGAAACGGATATCGCGGAAGTCTTGGCCGATTGGACCGGTATTCCGGCCGCCAGGATCGAGCTGAAAGAAAAAGAGCGCTTGTTGAATATGGAGGAGATCGTCCATAAAAGAGTAGTAGGCCAGGAAGAGGCGATTAACTCTATTGCCCAGGCGATCAGAAGGTCACGGGCCGGATTGCGTGATCCCAATAAGCCTATTGGCTCATTTCTCTTTGCCGGTCCGACAGGTGTAGGGAAGACCGAAGTTGCCAGAGCGCTTACGGAATTTCTCTTTGATGATGAAAAGAAAATGGTTCGCATCGATATGTCCGAGTATATGGAAAAATTCGCTACTTCGAGATTGATCGGCGCTCCTCCTGGCTATGTTGGTTACGAAGAGCAGGGCCAGCTGACCGAGGCGGTCCGGCGGAATCCCTATTGCGTGATACTTTTAGATGAAATTGAAAAGGCTCATCCTGATGTCTTTAATATTTTGTTACAGATTCTAGACGAAGGTCATGTGAAAGATGCCAAAGGACGCATGGTTAACTTTAAAAATACAGTTATTATTTTGACCAGTAATATCGGTAGCCAGATGATTTTGAATCTCAACAAACATGGTGAATTTGGTTTTGATACCGGTTCAACCAAAACTGCCAAGACCAAAGAAAAGAACATGCGAGAAAAAATCATGGGGACATTACACGAACATTTCAAACCAGAATTTTTGAATCGTTTGGATGAAATAATTATTTTCCATTCATTGAATGAAAAACAGGTCGCTCAGATAGTAGAATTACAACTGGAAAAAATTCAAGCTCGCCTACAAGAAAAACGTATTACTCTGGAAATTGATGCGCCAGTAAAAAAACATATTGCCTCCGTTGGTTACGAGCCG
>JBAZXJ010000101.1:0-5831 GCA_041659865.1 Candidatus Margulisiibacteriota bacterium
CAGTTACAACAAGGAACTACTGGTGGTGGCGTTGAAATAGCGCGCCGAAATGCTGATGGTCTGTTTTATATCAATCACAATTTGTTTCAAAGTGTCCTAAATGCAGCATTTGTTATCCAAACTGATGGGAAAGTAGGCATAGGCCTTACCAACCCTAGTTATACCCTAAGCGTAGCCGGAACCATCTGGGCCAATGGCGCCAATATTTCCGCTGGTGTTGCTACCTGGTCAGACCAACGCTGGAAAAAGAACATCAAACCGCTTGGTAGCAGTTTAACTAAGGTGGAAAAACTACAAGGGGTTACCTATGACTGGGAGACGACAAAGTACCCTGGCCGTAATTTTCCAAAAGGCAAGCAGATCGGTTTGATCGCCCAGGAAGTAGAAAAGATCTACCCTGAATTCATTAGCGAGGACAAGGACGGCTACAAACTGCTTTCTTACGATAAAATATCTGCGGTCTTGATCGAAGCGGTCAAGGAGCTGAGTGCCAAGAACGCTGCTTTGGAAGCAAAGATGAAAGAGATGGAGAAGAAGATAAAATAAGCTAAATGCGATCATCTTTTGTAGAGACAGGTTTCAAACCTGTCTCTACGTGTTTGAGGGGGCAGGATTCTCTTGATAAATGCGCCCAAAATACCGATTGCCATAAGGTCAGGGATAGGGGATAATATTAAGGTTCAATACATATTAGGAGGATCTCATGAAAAGATCGTTATTAAGTATCCTGGTTCTGGTAATTATGTCCGTCACTACTCTAGCCGTGCCAAATCAACTAACCTATTCAGGAAGACTGCTTCAGAACGGCGCTTTGGTAAATTCAACTCTGACCATGACCTTCAAGATCTGGACAGATGCATCCGCCGGTTCCTTGCTATGGTCCACAAGTAATATCAACGTAGATGTTAACCAGGGCATATATAGCGTGGTTCTCGATCAGGTAAGTCCGAATGTATTTGTTACAGATAATGCCTATCTGGAAGTGATCATCGGTGCTGAAACGCTTGCGCCCCGGACCAGGATCAACAGTGTTGGCTATGCTTTACAAGCCGGCGGCTTAAGCGCAGGAGGGGTAAGGGCCGTTACAGTTTCTACCAATGGTAATGTCGGGATCGGGACAACAGCGCCAGGTGCCGTCTTGGAAGTTAGTGGTAATAGCAACTATATTTTCAAAGTAAATGGAGCATATTCAGTTTTTAATAACAATACATTAAGACATACCTATGGGGTGAGTAATCATCTATGGGATGAATCCTGGGCGGATACTACCTCGTTCAGTTATCATAATGGCACTTCCTGGAGCACCAACAGAATATCTTTTGACAACCTGGGGAATTTCAACACAGCCGGCGCATTAACAGTATCTGGAATAGGGAATAGTTCGATCGCAGGCAGCCTGGGTATTGGTACGACAGCGTCTCCGGCAACCCTCAATGTGGTGCGAGCCTATCCTGGCAGTACAGGAACCTTTGAAGTGGCTCGCTTTGATGTTCTTGATTCCTCAGGGACAGCGCCTCGAGGGATCAAGATACTCGGCTCTGCAGGTTCAGGAGCCGTTGGATTTGCTAAGGATACGAACGCTGATTTTCAGATCTGGGATGACTCGACCAATCCCCTAATGACCATCAAAAATAACGGATATGTCGGTATCGGTACAACGAACCCTTCAGGTGGTCTGACAATTTCAACTGGTGGCGATTCAAGATTTGATGTGAAGAGTTCCACTGCAGGAAATGCCGTTGTAAGAATAATCAGTAACCATGCAAACTATGGTTCTATAGATTCCATGGATGGACTATATGTCAATCCGAAGAACCTGGTATTTCAGATAAATGGTGGCAACGTCGGAATAGGGAATTCGAGTCCCTGGTCAGCCCTCGTGGTAAACGGTCCGGCTACGAATCCTTCAGGTACACATCATTCCTCTGGTATAGCCTCGTTCTATGGAGGGGGCAACGGGATAGAATTACAGATAGGCGAACAAATAGGGGCTCCTTACGGGATGTGGTTGCAATCAAAACACGAATTAGCAGACAACTCTTATCATCCTATAGAATTAAATCCTCTGGGTGGCAACGTCGGCATCGGGACAACAAGTCCCTCTGAAGCTCTTGATGTCAGCGGGAACATCCTGGCTAATGGCGCATTGAAATTTAGTGGAACAAGTAAAACTTTTGCCACTATATTTAATAATTTCTATTTTGTTGTCCCGGTCAGTACTACTTATACGCTTACGGTCGTTCCCGGTAATTCGTTTGGATTTACTCAGGTAGACGCTACGGGATATAGCGGGCAAGGCTCTGGTAGTTTTATTACATCATGGGTGGACGGCGGCCACGGAGGTGGAACTCAATACCATAATACTCAACTCTATACATCTATGGTTCAGGGCGCTTCGGTGCTAGGACCTCTTACTAAAACCGTCTCAGGGTCATCTATGACTATCCAGAATACAAGTTCATCCTTTGTTCTGCAGGTATGTGTCCAGACGAGAACCTTTGGGATCCCAGGTTATGACGTTACGGTTACCTGCCAGTAAATATTGGATTTGATATAGCAATGAAGAAGTTTTATGTATCTGTAATTCTGATCATACTATTGGGCTTAACCACCCCGGCTTCACAGCTTGATACGATCAAGACCGAAGTCTACGATCACTTATCTGCGCTCAGCCACCTTACCGGCAATTATGTCCTGGAACTCGATCTGCTCAATACTTCTGACCTTGATAAGTATTCAAATGAGCTATTTACCTGGAAGATCGATCCCTCCTGGAAGAAAAAGCTGATCCCAGGCCAGAGGCTGGAAAGCCGGATGGTCCTGCCAGTTACTATTAGCGAGAAGAAAAAGGCTGTAAAAAAAGCCAATATAACACTCGATCTAAAGGTTCTTAACCCAGTTGCTTACAGCAGCCGCTTGATCTATAGGGGAGAGATCTTCGGCGAGGACAATGTGGTCTTTGTGACCAGGAACAGCTTAACTCTGCCTGGTTCAGTGTTCAAAAGCCTGGCTGAACTTAAGGACTGCGAGGCCAGATACGATATCAGCGAAAGCCGGCTGCTGACTGGGGCATCAATTCGCAAGATCCCAGTGCTTAAGAAAGGCAGTAAGATTAACCTTGTTTTTGCCCAGGGACGGCTGAAAGTGACTGCTGAAGGACTGGCGATGCAGGACGGCTATATCGGCGAGAAGATCAAGGTCCAAAATCTGGCCAGCAGGAAGTACCTTGAGGGAAAGGTCGTTGACCAGTATACTGTGTCGGTGAACTAGTAAGGTTCTTCTGTAAGAAGGCCCCCTAAATCCCCCTAAAGGGGGACTTCGAATTAGTTCATTAGTGGTCACGCTCAGGCGAACCCTGAATTCATAAGTCACCCTTCAGGGGGATTTAGGGGGCCTTTGAACGAGGGGACTTCTTAGTATTCTGTATTCTTAAGGATCGATCCATGCTTCGCGAAATGTGCAAATCCAAGATCCACCGCCTGACCGTCACCGACGGTAATATCCACTATGAAGGCAGTATTACTATTGATGAGACCTTGCTTAAGGCCGCCGACATGCTGCCTTATGAAAAGGTCCATGTGGTTAATATCACCAATGGCAACCGCCTGGTTACCTATACTATCCCTGGTCAGCCTGGCAACGGAGATGTCTGTCTTAACGGGGCGGCAGCTTTGCTGTGCAACAAAGGCGATATAATAATTGTCATCTCTTATGCGGCGTACAATGAGCAGGAGTTAAAGAACTATAAGCCGAAGATCGTTAAGGTGGATAGCAAAAACAGGGTTATCGTTTAAGAGATTGCCGCGTCGGATGCCTCCTCGCAATGACGGAGGGCCATTATCACTAGTCAGGTCTGCATTCCTCATTCCTCTCCTACATGTAATTCACTCTATCAGAGTTGGGATAGTCGTAGCTGAAGACGTCGATCATATGTTTGTTGCAGAAGTAGCATATTTCATTTTGCCGCGGAGTTCCCTGTCGTTGGCAGTCCGGACAGAACTTTAGCCGGCGCATAGGCTTATTGCATGAAGGGCAGGGCCCTGTTTTGCGGTAAACGATGTTGTGCGTCTTACAGGCTTTATCGGGACAAAAGTATTGGGCCAGTTTTTCTGCCATATTGAATGTGGAAAGTTCTCCTTTTATATATTATAATCTATTTATCATGATAAAAAAATACATTATCGACAAGATCGCCAGCCGCCTAGGTATCCCGACTTCCGCGATGGCTTATTGGCATGCCTTTAACAAGGTAGCCGGCCACTTAAGTATCGGTTTGCCTGATGTTCTGATGGCCCTTGGCGCGAACAACATGCTGCGCGGCTTTCTTAACCGCTTTGTGATCCCGATCAACCTCGACTGGGTCTGGCCGTACTGGGTCGTCCAGCAGTTCGACCCGATGTCGCCAAGCTTCGTGGCCAGAGGCTTTCAGATAACTACCCTGAACATGACCAACCGCAACTGGACCGCGATCGGCGCGATCAATAGCGTCAAAGAAGCGGTCGTTGACCAGCGTGGGCTCGTCGTCCCCCAGATCAACGGCTGGTCAGTTGACTCCTGGATCTTGTACAAGGGAGAACTATACGCGCCTTCCAAGATGCCTGGCGTGACCCAGTATCCGTGCCAGGACCTGCCGATCGTGATCACCGAATTTAAGGTCGGAGAGCTGACCATTAATTGCGAAGCCTTTGTCGAAAAGGTCAACAAAGAAGATATGATCTTTCATCGGGCCAAGATAGTTAATGGCGGTACCCAAAAAGAAAAATTATCCTTTATCTATTCGATCCGACCTTATAACATTGAAGGTTTAAGTCTGATCGGTAGTATCGAATACAAAGAAAATATATTTTATGTTAACGACCGTGTTGGGGTTTATCTGCCCGCTGTCCCTGACCAGGTACTTTGCAATACTTATGAACAAGGCGATGTTTCTTTGTTCTTGAACAAGGAGATCAAGCAGAACTTAAGCACAAAATGTCCTATAGGTTTTGCCACCGCTATGGCCAAATATGATCTGGAGTTGGAAAGCAAGGATACCAAAGAGGTAATTGCCTATATTCCGATCGAGAAGAAATTGAGTTTCAAAGGGCTGGACAAACTAGATTACGAGCAGGTCATTACCGATACAATTGCCGGCTGGCGGGACCGGCTGGATAACCGCGGGATGCATATTCAAGTCCCCGATGCCAGGCTCCAGGCCGCCTTTTTGGCGAATAGAGCGTATATGCTGGTCTTCCATGACGGCGATTCGATAACCCCCGGACCTTTCTCCTATCATTTCTTCTGGTACCGCGACGCCGCCTATATGATCAATGCCCTGGATAAAATGGGTTTTAGCGAAGAAGCCGGTCAGATCCTCTACACTTACCCAAAACTGCAGAAAAAGGGCCATTTCAGCTCGCAGAAGGGAGAATGGGATTCCAACGGCCAGGCGATCTGGACCATGGTCGAGCATTACCGTTTCAGCAATGATAAGGCTTACTTGAACAAAGTCTATCCCTCGATCGTCGGTGCGATGAAATGGATCCGCAATAACCGTCCGATCAGCAAGAACCCGCTTTATTCCGGTCTTCATCGGCCTGGACTTTCAGCCGAGCATTTCGGTTCCAATGATTATTATTATTGGGATGACTTCTGGTCCCTGGCCGGATTACGCGAAGGCGTCCGTATGGCAGAGGTCATGGGCAAAAAAGGCGATGCCGACCTTTATCGGAAGGTTCACGCTGAGCTGATGGCCAGCGTAGATCGTTCCTTGCTGGAAGTTGCCAAGCGTTTCGATAAGCCTATAATTCCGATATCCCCGTCGTTATCTCGCAGAATGGACTCCGCGGCTA
>JBAZXJ010000102.1:0-5813 GCA_041659865.1 Candidatus Margulisiibacteriota bacterium
TTTAACTTCTCCAATAAATATGGCACATGATAACTGACTATCCTGTCCGCCCCTGCCCGCTTAATGGCTATCATGGACTCCCAGATCACGTCCGGCGCCAACACGCCATTTTGCACGGCAGAATTTAGCATAGCGTACTCTCCAGAGACGTTATAAGCCACTATCGGCGCTTTGAAACTTTGTTTGGCCCGGTAAATTATATCCAGATAAGCCAAAGCCGGCTTGACCATGATCTGGTCAGCGCCCTCTTCGATATCCGCCGAGATCTCTTCCATCGCTTCCTGAACATTGCAAATATCCATTTGATAAGTTTTGCGGTCACCATTTTTCGGAACGCAATCCGCTGCCTCCCGAAAAGGGCCATAAAAACTGGAAGCGTACTTGGCAGAATAGGAAAGTATTTTGGTCTTGTTGAAATTCTCATCCAGCAGCGCCTTCTTAATATAGTGCACCCTGCCGTCCATCATGTCCGAGGGCGCTACGATATCTACCCCTGCTTGCGCGTGGCTGACCGCGATCCTGGCCAGCAGTTCACAAGTACTGTCATTATCGCCGATATGGCAATGACCATCCTCCGTATATGAACACAAACAGACGTCGGTGATCACTTCCAGTGAAGGGAAACTCTGCTTGATCGCCCGCACGGCGGTTTGCACCAAACCATCGCCAGCATAAGCTTGCTCGATGCCTTTTTGCTCTGGCACACCGAACAATAATATGGAAGTGAGGCCCAAGGAAATATATTCTTCTAATTTAGGCAGCAAAGTATCAAGAGAGTAACGATACACGCCCGGCATGCTGGGTATCGCTATGGTCTTGCTCGCACCTTCGACTATAAATACCGGCCAGATCAGGTCTTCTTTCATAATTAAAGTTTCACGGTACCTGGCCCTGGTCTCTTCGTCCAGGCGGCGGTCACGAAAGCGCTTGAACATTCTTATATCCCCTTCTGGCTAATCCTCTGGAAGTGTGTGCGCCGTAAGTATAGATCATAAAATGTTTCGGGATCTTCTTGTAAAGTTTAAAAAAAGCGTCCACGGTCGAGCCGCTGCTGAAAATTATCCCGGCGTGATCAGCCAGATCGAGTCTGGTTTGGGCGATCGGCCTGGTCTCATAAATGACTTTTTTTGTGATGTTCTTTTCTTTATGTAAGACATTATCAGACAGCTGGGACGTCGGATACAGGACCTTTTTCAAACGCAGCCTGCGCAGTAAAATTAGAAGGCTGTCCGAGTCGGGCTTTGCGGCCTGATGGTCAACGCTGGCATATTTAGAGATCTCTTTGCTGGTCCGCGTTCCGATCGAGATTATCTTTTGTCCCGAGCAAACGTTATATTTAGCAAAGAAAGCCTGCGCGGCGTTCTTGCTGGTAAAAACGATCGCGGAATAACTGGCCAGATCAGGAATGGAAAAGTCTTTCGGCTTGATCTCGATCAAGGGATAGTGCACTATTTTCTCGGACAACTTTAACGAACTGGGGTCAAGTCCAGTGAACAATATTTTCGACCGATCGACCAGCTGTAAAACAACATCACCGACTATGATCGTGACCGGAGAAGCGACTTTTACCTTGTCCAATTTGCCCACGGTGGTGAAATGTTTTTTCTCCGCCCAAAGTCCTGCGTTCTGGACCAGGGCCACGCTGGTTCCCGGTACATGGCCCGCAGCCAGTGCCCGTTCTTTTATTTCTGCCAGTTTGGTCGCGCCCATGTAATAGACCGAAGTCTTGCCCGTACTTTTTCCGGAGACCCTGTGGCCGGTCTCCAGGTGAAGCTGAGCGCTAATTCCTCTGGCTGTAAGTGGGATATTGGCGGCGCTGGCCGCCGTCTGAAAAGCGCTTATCCCCGGGATCACTTCCACGGTGAGCAGTCGTTCCTGAAGGTAGCGCAATTCTTCTCCCGCGCGCCCGAAGATCAGGGGATCGCCGCCCTTGAGGTGAACGACCTGCGCTCCGGCCAGCGCCGCCTGGCAGAGCAGTTCGTTGATCTCCTCCTGGGAGTAAGCTTCTCGTCCTTTGCGTTTGCCAACAAATAATTTCCTGCCCGGATACTTTTGCGGATCGATCTGCCCGATCAGCTCGTCATGGCAGATCAGGTCGGCCGACTCCAGACACTTTTGGGCTTTGATCGTGAGCAGTTCTGGATCGCCCGGTCCGGCACCGACCAGAAAGACTTTGCCGTATTTTTTTCTGTTATCCAGTTTATGGAATATCTGTTTGAGGTCGCCTCTCCCGGTTCTAGCGACTACGGCCAAACGGCCCTGGAGAAAATGGGTTGGAAAAGAAAGTTTATGGGTGACAAGTCCTTCCAGCCCCAGCCGCTTCAAGGCGCAGCTGGCCACGATCAGCGCGTCGATCTTGCCGCGTTCTATTTTTTCCAGACGCTCTTCGATCGTTCCTCTGATCTCGACTATTTTGCAATCCGGTCTCTGGGCCAGGACCTGCGCCCGGCGCTCCGCCGAACTGGTCCCGATACGGGCTCCAGCAGGAAGTTCTTTTAAGCTGAGGCCGCCCCTGCTGACCAGGGAATCCGACCTGTCCCAGGCCGCGGTCAGCGCGATGACCTCCAAACCGAAAGGTCTTTGGCGGAATGGATAGCCACATCGGCTTTGCCATTAAGCACAGCCTGATCCAGTTCTTTGCTAAAAAAATCCGCGGGGACACCGGACGATAAGGGCTTTCGCTTGTCGATATCTCCTGTGCTCTTTACCGTGCGCAGTCGATATGGCACTGACGGCAGCTGGTCCATGATCTCGCGGACCTGAATTTTAGCCAGTCTGCTTGGACGGCTGATCACTTTAAGCAAAATACTTCTCCACTTCTTGTTCAATTATTTTCTGAGCTTTAGTTACCTCGCCTTGGCGTATTGACCGATTTTGATCGATCTCTTTTTCGATATCCTCGATATTATACAATTTAACCTGGCTGTGCTTCGCCAGGACCGGGTCGATATCCCGCGGTACGGCCAGGTCGAACATGTGCATTTCTTTACGAGGAGTGAATTTATCAGCGCGAATTATAAAGTGCGGTGCGGCTGTCGCGGAAATGACCAGGTCCATCTCGGGAAGGATCTGGTATAAGTGGGCCATGCTTAGTGCCTGCCCGCCGATCTTTTCGGCCAGCGCTTTGGCCTTGGCCAGGGTCCGGTTAGCGACAAAAAAGGTCTTGCCGCCATGCCCGACCAGATAGCGTACTACCTTGCGGTTAAGGTTGCCTGCTCCGATGATCAGTATCCTGGCCTCTGGCTTTAACAGGTCCTTCCTTTTGATCATCTCCAGTACGACCTGGCTATGCGAAACTGCTCCGCGCGAGAGCCTGGTCTCAGTGCGGACCCTTTTGCCGACCCGCAGGGCGTTCTGAAATAAGAAATGTAATCCTGGCGATAATTCCTGGCGGCAGTGGCTTAGATACGCCTCCTTGACCTGGCCCTGGATCGCGGTCTCCCCGAGCAGGGCCGCTTCCAGACCGGCGGTCACCCGGTACAGATGACTGACCACGTTTTCCCTGGCCTGGCCCGCGCCGTAATAGATCTCGCTCCGGTCACAGGTATGCAGATGGACCTTGGGCAGGGCCAGCACCGGAAGCTCCCTGGAAAACTTCTCCCGTTCCTCCAAAGTGCAGCGCAGGTCCTTACTGATCAATTCTATCATGTTAATATCTCCGCGATCTTGTCACGCCAGGCTACTGACTTTTTCACGTTCTTGCCATCGGAACTTACCGCAACGGTCATTTCTTCCGCCTTGTGAATTGCGGGGGAAATGAAGTCGCACAAGGCAGGATCATCTACCACGTTTACCAGCAAATGCCGGGCGTTGGCTTCTCTCTTGATCCTGGCATTGATAACCTTGTCATTGGTGCAGGCATAGACCAGTCCGCTCTTGGGCAGGTACTTCTTGTTGTATCTATCAAGTTTACACTTTACTAGTGCGCCCACCTCCGGCAGGATGCTGGGAGCCACGACCAGGATATTATTAGTGAATTGTCCAAGCATCTTGATCTTTTGCAGCGCGGTCCGACCACCACCAACGATCAGGATCTTTTTTCTGCTAAGGTTCAGGCCAACTGGCAAAAAAGTGCCCATGCCAAAATACTCCTTAGATCGAATAATCGTTAATGACTTCTTTATCTTTTAACAGCTGGTAAATTGTCTCCATATTTTCCGTGATCGGTCTTTCCCTGGCTATCGTTGTCACTTGCTCACGACTTAGGTCATTGTCTCCGACATTGACCACCATGATCTCCTGGGGCGCGTTAAGCAAGGCGAGTTTTTCAATATCCGGATCGTCCGCATCATCAATGGTCGTTATAAAGATCAGACCAGCTTCGGTCATGATCCTGGCCAGTTCACCCAGGCGCCGGACCTGCTCTTCGTTACTTTCCACGCTCTGCAGCATATCAGAATCCAGACCGGACTTCAGATTGGCCATGCCCAGATAATAAGCCTTGAAACCATGCTCAAAAAGATGTTTTTCCAGGTGCTGGGCCAGTTCACGCTTGCCCACCCCGACTTGGCCGGTGATAACGATAAATTTTGCCTTGTGCTTATTAAGATAGGCCCGGTCATTCTGGGTGACCAGCCCTCTCTCCCAGATACGCTCTCTTTCCTTAATATGCCGCTGGACGGTCTGGGCCTCCGTGGATATCCCTTCTACGACTATCCCGCCGCCGGCGATCTCATAATTATCGACGATGACAAAACGGCTGGTCTTTTCCAAAGTTCCGGTCAGATCGAAGGCGATCGGCTTGCCAGTTTCAAAGATACACTCGGCCACGTCATGGCGGTCGATCTGCTGTTTCTTCTGGTCAGAGCTTAGGTCCGAGGCGTCCAGAACACTCTTGACCTCGAGTAGTTTCAAAGTCGTCCTGGCCGCGGCCAGTTTTAATTTATAGACCTTATTTTTGATCATGGGCGCCCGGCCCACCCAAAAGATATTGGCTCGAAAGATCGAACTTACCGACGGAAGCTGTTCAGAAGTTTTGGCGACCAGTTCACCAGGTTTGATATAGATCTGGGTATCCATGGTAAAGCCTACCGCTTCACCAACCAAAGCAGTTGTCTGTGTTTCCGTATTAAAGGCTTCCAGGGTCTTGATCCTGGTCTTTTTCTGGGAAGGCAGGAACACGATCTCATCGCCTACAGCAACAGTCCCTGACTCGATAGTTCCGGCAATGATCCTGCGGTCGTCCCCGGCTTCAGTGAACTTATAGATATCCTGCACCGGCATTCTAAAGGGCAGCTTCTCCAGGGTCGGGCTTTTTTGGAAATTATCCAGCTGGGCCAGGACGGGAGGCCCTTGATACCAGGGCATTTTCTCTGAAGTAGAGACCAGGTTATCGCCATTAAAAGCGCTGATCGGGATGAACTGGAGCGGTTTTACTTTTACCTGCTCCAGAAATTTTGTGTACTCTTCTTTTATATCCAGAAAAGTTTTTTCGGCATAACCGACCAGGTCCATCTTGTTGACGACGATCGCGACCTGGTTCACGCCCAGCATCGCCATCAGATAACCATGTCTCCGGGAATTCTCCTGGACCCCTTCCTGGGCGTCGATGACCAATAAAGCGGCTTCCGCGCGCGCGGCACCGGTTACCATGTTCTTTAAGAATTCGATATGTCCAGGCGCGTCGATAATAATGTAATCGCGTTTGTCCGTCTTGAAAAAACTGCGCGCCGTATCGATGGTAATACCCTGAGAGCGTTCATCTTTTAGCGCATCCAGAAGAAAGGCGTATTCAAAAGGCTTAGCGGTCCTGGCGCATTGGTCCCTGACCTGTTGCAGTTTGCCGTCCGGCAGTGAACCCGTATCAGCGAGCA
>JBAZXJ010000103.1:0-5733 GCA_041659865.1 Candidatus Margulisiibacteriota bacterium
TTCCGGCTGCACGAAAAGGTCAAGAACGGCGAAATTGACGCTAATTTTTCGACACAAGATATTCAACGCGCTGTTGATGAGACCGCACGTTTAAATATCGGCTCCGTCCCAAACCGGGAACGGCTGCTAAAAAATCTGCTGACCTTTTTTATCGAACGGCCTGCTGATCAGCGAAATCGGTATTGCCTGACGGAATATGCGCGCAAATTTGTATTGCTGATCGATCATAAGATCAATAACCCTTTCCGAAAATTTCCGCTGCGCGAAAGTTTCAAGCGTTACGCGGATTTCTCCGCGCTGGAGATTCGGCAGATCAACCAGTTCGAGAGTTGGTATAACCAAGGCTTTCAGGCCACTACGCGTGAGAATATCTTTGATCATTTGGAGGAGTTGAAGGCCGATGTGAAAGCTTCGGTTTTAGAACTGAATAAATTGCTGTATTCCGGCGAACAACCTGTGCTGACCATGGCCGGAGAATTCTCCAGGATATTTACCGACCTTGGCGATAAGGCGGACGAGATCCGCGATACGCTGCGGCTGGGAAATACCCTGCTCCTGGAAATTGAGCAGGTCGTCCTGAGATTCTTTCAGCAGACACAGGACAAACGCCCTGAAACATCAGAGGAATTTGCGGCATTCAATGAACTGATCTACGCTTATACCCGTTCACAGGATATCCAGCAAGAGGTAAAAATTTTTTTTGATACCGTCGATGCGAAGCTGGGTCAACTCCGGGAGCAGATTCAGTTTGCCAGCAACAAACTCAACGAACTCCGGGACGTGTTCCGGTTCAAAAGCCGGTTCAAAATCAACCTTAAAAGACTGTTGGAACAATTAATCAGTGAAACATCAGCGGGAAAAGCTGATCTAGTGTTGCCGGGCTGGTTACCACGCCCTATGTTGATCGAAGAACGGTTCAGGTTAACTGCTATGCCTGACTTCGACCGGGATTATGAATCGCGTAATATGGTCCTGGAAATGCCGGAAGATTCCGAGCATCGGCGCCTCGAAATGGGAAAGGTGGAAGCCGAACTTGGTCGGCAACAACGGACCGCGGTGCTGGTCGCCATCTACAAGGAACGGCTAATGCTTGAGGGCGCTTTAGATTTTACAACCGAATTTTACCGCATCCTGGAGGAAGAACAAGACGAAGAGATCGCTATACAAGTGGCCTATGAACTGGTTCAATATACCCGCGATCAGCACGATTTGCAACTATCCATCCTGCCGGAGATCCAGTATATCTATTATACCCAACCTATTACCACATGGACGATCAATTTGCAGCGCTTGACCTAACGACGAACTTTACGTTCCTCAACCATCGGGAGGTTCAGGCACATTTTGCGGACCTGAACATCGCGCTATTGAGTGGCCGACATATCCAAACTGGGGAGGGTTATCAATTCAACTTGGTGAACACTTACCCGGAGGAGTTCCGACATTTTTACCGCACGCTTTACGGTCTGGAACTCCGTCAAGCGCGGGCGGAGAATATCGACTACTTCTATCTGGACTTTCCTGATGAGGGTAAGGGGCGCCTGAATACTTCCGACCGCTTTCGCGAAATGACGGCCTGGGAGACGCTGTTCGCCCTGATGTTGCTGAATATGTACTATGATCGTTTTTGTGAAAAAACCAAAGTGATCACCTGGCCGGCGCTCCGCCGCGAGATCGAAGAGGGCGATCTGGCCCACTTATACCGCAAGGCATTTTTTAACAGTACGGTCAGGGAGAACTTGAGTGATCAGGAGGTGAAGAGCCTTTCTGAAATACTTAAAAAGGTTTTAAGAAATTTTGCGCGCTGGGGCTGGGTCAAATTATTGCCGCCTGAAGAAGCAGAGGGGGAACTGGCGTTTGAGATCAGGGAAAGTATTGACCGCCTGGGCAAATTATATAATTACGAGATCTCGGATTTCGATCAGTTCATCAAGCAGATCGACCTAAAAAGAACGAAGTCATGAAATATCCGCTGATCTACGCTTTATCGACCGTGGGTATACTAAAGCATTATAACCAGGACTTCGCGATCCATCCACAAAGGACAGATTTTACGGGTGCCAATGGCGTGGGGAAATCTATTATTGCCGACTTATTTCAACTGATATTCGTTAATGATAAACAACTTTTTCAATTCGGGACGGAAAGTTATAAGAAAGAAGCGCGGCAACTTCACAAATTGCCGCATAAATGTAAGGACGCCTATGCGTTCCTAGCGATCGAAGTCGAAGCGGACAAATTTATCTGTATCGGAGTTTGTATCCCCGACTCCAGCAGCCGACCGCTCAAACCGTTCCTGATCACGGCCGATCCGGACACGTTATTACCGATAAAGGACCGGGCCTTTCCCCGTGAGAAGCTACCCGTCGCCCTTCATTTTATCAATGACAAGGGACGGTTCTCTGTGGTGGAGGAATTAGGTAAGCGCTTCCGTGACGAGTTTGGCCTCTTCTTCGAATATTACAGTACAGGCGACCAAAAGGACGGCCACTATGCGCGTTTGTACGACCAGCAGCTTTTGCCTGTGGATCTGAGTGTGCCAAGCAGTAAAAAAGCTTTTGCTAAGATCATCCAGTCTTTTTCCCGTGCCCGCAGCAGCGGCGACCGGGCGGAAGAACTGAAGGACTTTCTGTTTGACGGGATGGAAAAAGAGCTGGAGCAAACCTTTGAGCTACACAAGACCGAGATCGAAAGACAGCTTAAGGATTATGACGAGCTGCAAATTTTTATCACCGACCTAGAGGCCAAACAGGCCCGGCTGGAAGAACTGCACCGCTTGGATGACCAGTTGCAAACCGCCAGAAAAAATAACTTGCTAGGCAATTGCGGCTATTCGCTGCACGCCGGCAAACTTGCCAGAACGGCTTACGAACGCAAGATCGAAGGTTACCGTGCAGCGGTGGAAAAAGCCGCCCGGCTGGCAAAGGCTTTGCCCGTACTTGGCCGGCTAGCAGAGGGTTACAATGTGTTGGTGGAAGCCGCTGGAAAAAAGATAAGCGCCATCGCCGATTGCCAGCAGACGACCGAGAAGATCGCCGTCATTGAACAGCGGATCAGCGACTTTACGCTCGAGGATCTGCCTAACATCATGGAAGCCGGCATAGGGGATTTTGATATTGAAAAATATGCCGATCAGGAGCTACTTAAGCGGATCGGGCTGTTTACACCGATATACCGCCAGTATGGCTCCATCGCCGCGATAGCGCTGCAAACGGAAGAACAAAAACAAGTTATCGTTAAACGGAACGAAAATTTGAAAGCTGACCTGGCCTATCACCAATTGATCATTAGCTTATTCAGTGACCCTGGAGAAGACACGATGATCTCGAAAATACTCGGTTCCCAGCAGTCGGTGTCCCCGGCGCAGGAAGCCGTACTTTTTCATTTACTAAAAACGTATTGGGGGAAACCGGCAAGAGCGGATTTCCCTTTCTATACGGAGTCCTTTGATTTTTTTAACGAGGGTCTGATCGAGGAATGTGAACTGGGTTCCAAATCATTCTGGCTCCAGCTTGGCGACCTGTTCATGTTTATCCCGCCTTTAGGCCATGAGCCGGTGCTGGGCCGCCCGGAATTGCGAAAACAAGCGGCCACCGGGCTAGCGGCGGCCCATCAGGCCCTATTGAAGCAGGTGGAGGCCGAACAGCGTGAACTTCAAAACTTTGAGAGGGGTCTGGTTTCTGATCCGGCCTTTGCGTCCTGCTTAAAAGGCATGGATGCCCGCTTGTATGATTATGGCGCGGCGAAAGCTTTGGCCGAAACCGCGCAATTGATCCTCCAACTGGACGGAAAAACCGAAAGACTGCAACAGCAGAAGAATAAATTAATAGAAAGCATTGCCGGCCAGTTGAAAGATGCCGGTATCCTGCCCGGAACTGACTTGAAGCTGGTCTCCGACCGGGAGAAGCGCAACCTGGAGTATTGGAAACCGCGCGCGGATGACTACGGCAAAAGGCTCGTTAAGGATACAGCTGATGAAAAGACTTTGCGGGAAACCTCTATCGCCCTACTGGACGAGCAGACACAGGAACGAAAGTCGGCTATGGACAGAGCGGATGTGATTTATCTAACGGCCCGTAATGAGCTGGAGAAATATTATCCGGAATTGATCACCGAGGATCTGCCAGAATCGACAGAAGCGGAGCTTAGCCAACTGAAGATGCGCTATGACAAGGCGGCACTGGATTATCAATCTTCCTACCTGGCTTCCTGCGAGCAATTTAAAGAAACAGCCAGCGGGGCGAACGAGGAGATCGCGATGGAAGTGAGGGACGGGCGTTATAGTTTCCCGCTGCTGGAGCGGGCTTTACTGGGAGGGCGGGTTATGTTTCGTGACCATATTGCTGAAGAATTGCGTACCGCCAACCGCGCCCGGCACAAGCTGGTAGCTTCCATTCATGAAACGATGCTCAAAATATTCAGTAAAACGAAGGATAAATATGATGAGTACCAGCGGCAAATCTGGGACCTGAACGTATTCTTCAAGACAAAGATCATCAGTAACAATTACTTTTTTAACGTCGAGTTCAAACCAAGCACCGAATTTCCGATCGCCTGGATCAATCAATTACAGCAGCACTCTGGGCAACTATACAAGCCGGATGAACTGCCACTCGGTCAGCCCGTGGAGCTTTTTGTGGAAGACTTTTTTAAGACTGCTTCCGGTTATCGGAAAAGGGTCGCGTTTCGTGATCTGCTGGACCCCAGGACTTATTTTACGCTGGATGCCGGCTTACAGGACAAGGATGGCAACGAGGCTTCGGGTAGTACCGGCGAAACGTATTCTGCAAAGGTGTTGTTGGGTATCGGCCGCCTGTCCAAGGTGCAGTCGGCCAATAGGCCGGGGATTCGTTTTATTATCTTGGAGGAAACGGCGAACCTCGACAAAACTAATTTCAATAACTTCCCGGCAATAGCGGAGGAATTCGGTTACCAGATCATCACCATGACCCCCAAGCCTTTTGGCTCAGACGGTGTAGACGGCTGGTACCTGCACCACTTGATTCCTGGTGCCACGCCAGCGGTCAATGAGCGGATACCGGCGAGTTATTTTAAGACCAATACCGGTAAAGAGGACTTGATCACCTATCTTAAACGCACGAAAGGATGAATTGGCCGGTATTAAAAGCATTACACGAGGTCTATCTCACGGGAGAGACACAAAAAAAGGATAGCCTGATTACCGACAGTAAGATTCACTTCATGCTAGAGCAGACCAAAGAATTGAAACTCGGTGTAAAAAAAGTTTTAAAGGGTGAGGGCTTTGAAAAATATTACGAAACAAATCATTTAGTGAATTTTCTTAGCTACGGACGGTTTCTAAGCGAAAGCGGTCTGCTCAAACCTCAGTTGCGTTATCAGGAAGCAGACATCGCCGTGCTAATGGACATGTACGAGGGAATGAAAAGCGGGGAACTGGTGCCGGTCAGGGATGCAATCATTCGGGCGGAAGAAACCGTAAGGGGCGTGTCGGAGATGTTCTTTAAGAATGAGAAGTACCTTGAAGGCTCTGATAGCCTGGTAAGGGACGTGAAGGCTATTTTAGGTATCACCGAGCTGGCCAACGATAAAGATCAGCAGTATATCTATATTCTGCAGGCGGACGATCCCGAAAAGATCGTCCTTTGCGAGAATCTGGACTTTTTAAAACGACCCTCCAGGCCACGAAAGCACCATATCGAGCTTTGGTACGCCGGTGGTAAGAATATCGAGAAGTTGAACTATACCGGTTAG
>JBAZXJ010000104.1:0-5690 GCA_041659865.1 Candidatus Margulisiibacteriota bacterium
AACATCCTCTGTCTTTTGGCGAGTTGCCGTATAAATGATCCCGGAATTCGCCTGATGGGTCTTTAGGAATTCCAGCATCTGGGCATTCTTGTCTACTCGCTCATTTATTCTCAAGCTAAGATTGGGGCGGTCAAAACTGCCTTTGACCAGGGAAGGGGCTTTCAGGTTCAGCTGGTCAATGATATCAGCTTCTACCTGCAAGGTAGCGGTTGCCGTGAAAGCAACGACCGGCCGGCCCGGGAACAGCTTTTTTAGCACAGCTAGATTACGATATTCCGGCCGGAAAGAATGACCCCATTGTGAAATACAATGAGCCTCATCGACCACGACAAAAGAAACCTTGGCTCTGGTAATTATCTCTTCAAAATACTCTGAAGAAAACCTTTCTGGCGCGACATAAAGTAATTTGTACTGAGCCAGATTAGCCAGGATCCTGGAGATCTCCCGGCCGCTTAAACTGCTGTTGATATAAGCAACCTTTATATTATTCTTCTCCAGCCCTTTGACCTGGTCCTGCATTAAGGCGATCAAAGGAGAGACAACTATGGCGGTCCCGGGCATTAACAGGGCAGGCAGCTGATAACACAGCGATTTGCCTGACCCGGTAGGCATTATCGCCACGACATCTTTACCCTCAATGATCAATGATACGATCTCCTTTTGATAGGGCCGGAAGCTGTTAAACCCGAAATATTCCTTAAGGCTAGCTTCCAGTGAAAGGTTTTTAGTATCAATAATGTTTGTCATAACGAACCTCTTTTCGTTGATGTTGTATGCTTAGGTGAAGTTATTAATACGGCGGTTATTTGCTTGTGAAATTAACGCAGATATTAAGCTTGTATAGGCAATTACTTGTGTCTGATTACTAATATATTATAGGTATTTATTATGCTGATGTCAATTTTCGAACTAGTGGTAGTCGTTGAGCTTGTCGAAACGTCTTGGGGGCGGGCACTTCGACAAGCTCAGTGACCACACTACGGCACTTCGACAGGCTCAGTGTCCGATCGACGGCATATCCTTTTCAATCCTCATGCTTTTATGCTAATTTACCTATCGACTTCCAAGACTCGCGGAGGAGTGGTCGAGTGGTTTATGGCACCTGTCTTGAAAACAGGCGTGCCCTCACGGGTACCGTGGGTTCAAATCCTACCTCCTCCGCCAAAATTCATCTCGCCGGGCTTGATGAGTTTTGGCAGTAGGAAGAAGTAAAGAAGTAAAGAAGTAAAGAAGTAAAGAATTATCCGCAGTTGGCCATATTACTTCTTTATTTCTTTACTTCTTTACTTCCTCTTATTTGTTTCTATGCCTATTTTAGAAAGGAATCTCCATGGAACGTGTCGTCAGTGTCATCGGTGAAAGTCTAACCTCCGCGGAAGTTTACGCTACTGCAGAAAAAGTAGGGGAGCTTTTAGCGGAAAATAAAATAACTGTGGCTTGCGGCGGTCTTACCGGAGTTATGGAAGCGGTCTGCAAAGGGGCCAGAAGCAAAGGCGGACGGACGATCGGTATCCTCCCGGGCAACGACCGCAATAGTGGTAACGAGTTCATAGAATTACCTATTGTTACCGGCATCGGCTATGCCAGAAATTCTATCGTAGCCAAAACCGGCCAGGTGGTCATCGCTATCGGTGGCTGGTTTGGGACCCTTTGTGAGATCGCTTTTGCCCTGGATGCCGGGATACCGGTAATAGGGCTCAATACCTGGGATGTTTACAAGAACGGCAAACATCCTGACAACGGGATCATCCCGGTTAATACTGCCGAGGAAGCGGTAAGCCTGGCCTTAACTCTCCTGGCTGAAAAAGACCTGATGAGACACGGCGAATGACCCCGAAAAAAGTTGTCGATGTCCAGGGCTTAAAGATCGGCGAAGGTCAGAAGACCAGGGTCAATGCCAATATCGGAACCTCTTCCCAAAACTGCGATATCGATCTGGAGTTAAAGAAACTGGAAGTAGCCGTTTCCTGCGGTGCCGATGCGGTCATGGATCTAAGTACCGGCGGGAAGCTGGACAGTATCCGCAAGGCCATACTCAAACATTCCTCCGTCCCAATTGGAACTGTTCCTGTTTATCAGGCCATGGTCGAGTACGGCCAGAACATGACCGCCAACGACCTGTTTAGGGGTATTGAAAAGCATTGCGCTGACGGTGTCGGCTTTATCACGGTCCATTGCGGAGTTACCAAAGACATCGTTACTATTTTAGATGAACAACCGCGTCTCTGCGGGGTGGTGAGCAGGGGTGGGGCTTTTTTAGCGAACTGGATCAAAAAAACAGGCAATGAAAATCCATTATTTAGTGAATATGACAGATTGGTTAAGATCGCCAAGAAATATAACACGACCCTTAGCCTGGGTGACGGTCTGCGTCCTGGTGCTCTTGCCGATGCCAACGACCGGGCCCAGATCAGAGAGTTGGAAATATTAGGCGACCTTACTTTGAGGGCCTGGGACCAAGGAGTGCAGGGCATGATCGAAGGTCCTGGCCATATGCCTATAGATCTGATAAAAGGCAATATTGAACTGGAAAAGAAGCTCTGCCACGGGGCGCCGTATTATGTGCTTGGCCCTTTGGTCACAGATATTGCTCCTGGTTATGACCATATTACTTCAGCCATCGGCGGAGCTATTGCCGCTTCTTGCGGAGCAGATTTCCTCTGTTACGTAACCCCGGCTGAACATCTTGGCCTGCCTAATCTCGAGGATGTGCGCGAAGGCGTGATAACCTGCAAGATCGCGGCCCATGCCGGCGATATCGCCAAAGGCATCCCCGGAGCTCGTGACCGTGATGATCTGCTTTCAGCGGCCAGAAAAAAGCTAGATTGGGAAGCGCAGATCCGCCTATCCATCGATCCAGAAAAAGCCAGAGCCTTTCGCCAGTCCCGCCAAAGCGCCGGCCTCGAAGCCTGCAGTATGTGCGGAGAATTCTGCTCGATGCGGGGGTAAAAATACCGATTGCATAGTTGGTGGAGATGGGGGATAATTGATTAGAAGACAGCCGAGAGGAATTAAAGAAGTCAAGAAATAAAGAAGTATCAAAATTCAGAGCACCGACTGGTTATTCTTTACTTCTTTAATTCTTTACTTCTGACTTCAAATAAACAGGAGGCGCATATGATAAGGAAAGCACTTTTAGGAATGATACTGCTATCGATGATGATACCCGTGGCCCTCGCCGTCCCTAATCAACTAACGTATTCCGGCCGCTTGCTCCAGAACGGCGCGCTGGTGAATTCGACCCTGCTTATGACTTTCAAGATATATGACAATTTAACTGTAGGGAACTTGCTCTGGTCTGCCACCGACGTCAGCGTGGTCGTTAACCAGGGCATATATAGCGTGGTATTGGATCAGGTCAGCGCTAATGTATTTGCCGGTGATAATGCTTACCTGGAAGTGAGCATCGGTGCTGGTGGAGCGGAAACCTTGGAGCCAAGGACGAAGATCAATAGCGTGGGCTATGCCTTGCAGGCCAGCGCTGTAACGGGGCTGTCCAATAATTTTCCCAGCAGCGGGAATGTCGGGATCGGTACGATGCCAAACTCTACCGCTAAACTACAGGTAGGGCCTATCGTCAATGCTGGTACTGATTCCATACTGATCGGTGGAGGTTCGGGCTATGGCTATGCGCTGAATACAGCCAGTACACATTACGCTTTTATCTACCCAAGTCCTAACCAGATCAACCTGGGTTTCAGCACGCCATTAGCTGTGCCGGCGACCCCTGTCATGGTCATCAAGCAGAACGGCAGTGTTGGGATAGGAACTACTAATCCTGTTGCCAGCCTTCAGCTCAACGGTCAAACGGATAGTCCCGCTTTATATGTTCAAGCTGTTTCCAGTAACGCCAGCGGGTTGAGCTCGGTCAATGTAGGTATGTACATAGATAAAAGAGGCTATGTTGGCATCGGTACGACCAGCCAGTTATCCTCGCTGTTAAATATCTATGGGCAGAACGGATCGGGTATTTACCTGAGCCCGTATAACGGCGTTGGGAAAAATCTGGGAGGTTTTGAAGGCAGCGTTATTGCTTTTTCCAGCCTTGCTGGCGATGACACAAAATATTCCGCTGGCTTGATCATGTCGGACCGGAACCAGCCGCTGATCTTTGGCAGATATTACGCGGGATATACCAGTTATACCGAAAGCATGAGAATTAATGGCAATGGGTACGTCGGCATCGGGTTGAGCAATCCTGGTGCAAAGTTGACCGTGGTCAATTCGACCGCCAGTACTGAATCCTTTAGGGTCGATGGTCTGAGCGGCGGAGCCATGGTCCTGGCCAATAACGGAACGACTTGGGCCAATAGTTCGGTAGGTATTATGGGCAGTAATCTGTTCGTGACCACCAGCAATATCGGCATAGGAACGACCAATCCTGATAACAAATTGGTCGTAAATGATCTTGTGGGCAGAACCTGGGCTAACGCCAATCAATTGAAGGTCATGTATTCTAATAGCAACACTGCTCTGCAAATGGGCTATGCCTATCAGAGCGGGCAATATGCCGGGGGCAGAATTCAGGCTTTAGATAATGGCAATGGCACAAGGCTTTTGTTAAATCCGGACGGTGGTGCGGTCGGTATCGGAACGACGCTGCCTGGCTATAACCTGCAGGTTAACGGTAACGGCTATTTCACCAGCAGCTTGCTTTTGGGTAGCACCTTGAGCCTGCCAGGCAATACGGTACTTGGCGATACTTCTACCTCAGGAGCATGGGGTGGGTACCATGTGCTCAAGTATGGTTCAACGGCGGTATCTGGTACGGCTATCGATATAGCTACGCTTGTCCGAGGCTATAATGGAGGCCTGCTGATAATAAACGGGTCCAGGGATAACGCTAACACTGTTTGGATCTACTCTTATGCTTCTGAGGTTAATGCCAGTCCCTGGCCGATCGCTACTCTTATAAGTACGAGCTCTTCTGGAGGCGGCGGTGGTTGGTCCATGTCCGGTGGTTCTACCGGCTCCTGGCTGACCATGACCAATAATAATGGCAGCGGAACAGCCGCTTATTACCGGATCACGCTGATCAATTAGTTATTATACATCGGTGGGTAGGTCTGCTGTGGCCTTGCCTTTATTCTAGTTTTTGTGCTAATATTCTTCTCGCTGGACGATAAAGAGTGGGTTTGCCCACTCTTTTTTTTCTATTATAGCTTGACGCTAAATATCTTGAAGGGAGCTTGTGGAGCTAATGATCTCAGTTGAAGGATTACCATTGATTTTGTCCCAGATCGAAAAGGAAAGAGGAATTCCCCGGGACGTTATTATTGAAGCCTTGAAAGCCTCTCTGCATGCGGCGAGCAAGAAAATGTTCACCGAAGAGGTTTGGCTGGAGCTGACCGTTAATCTGGACGAAGCGAACGGCAAGCTTTCTCTGATGCATGGTGATAAAGAAGTTACTCCTGAAAATGAAAGCTTTGGCCGCTTGGCTGCCCAGACCGCAAAACAAGTAATTTTGCAGAGAATACGTGAAGCTGAGAAAAATTCTATCTTTGATGAATTTACCGCCAAAGAGGGCTCTATCCTTACCGGTACGGTCCAAAGGGTTGAAGGCAGTAATTATCTGATCAATCTGGGCCGGATCGAAGCTGTTCTGCGCTATCAGGACCAGATCCATAAAGAAAGATATAACCCCAAAGAAAAGATCCGTGTGTATGTTGCCGGTACCAGCCAAACAGCTA
>JBAZXJ010000105.1:0-5676 GCA_041659865.1 Candidatus Margulisiibacteriota bacterium
GCCGGATATGCGTCTGCCGATCCAGTATGCTTTGTTCGGGAACCAAAGGATGCCGGCTAATTTCCGCACCCTTGATTTCCGTAAACAGCTCAAGCTGGATTTTTTCCCGATAGATGGAAAATTCCCCTGTCTGCAGTTAGCTTATGAGGCGGCCAAAGCCGGGGGAACTATGCCGACGGTCATGAACGCGGCTAACGAGATCGCTGTTCACTTATTCCTCAAGAACAAGATCGGTTTTCTGGAGATCCCTGAACTGATCAAAAAGGTCATGAACGAACATCAGGAAGTTTGTAAAAGCAAAACTCATCGTGAACCGAGTTTAGCGACCATCCGGGAGTCTGACTGCTGGGCCAGACTTGAAGCGGAGAAGCTCGCGGGTTAATTCTTCCTGGCTTTTGCCTCGTCCATTTTCTGGCTGGTAGCTCTTGAGCAGTTCAATAAATCTTTTTTTATCTTCCTCTGAAAGTTCAATAGTGAGATCATCTCCTGCCGGAATACCATAATCCTGCGGAAACAGACTGGCTAAACGCGTATCAAGCTGTATATGCATATGGGCTACAGGGCCGGCTTGCAGTCCCATGCCCATATTACTGACCAGTCTTAGCTGTTGATATTTTCCCTGATCATGTTTCTCGTAGATCTGATAGGCCAAGCGGAAAAGGTCTTGCCAATGATCGGCCGGGAACTTAGGGTCCATAAAATTTCCGCCAGGAGTCGTTTCCAGGCCATTGGCTAAAATTATGTAATGCACGGGGGACTTGGGCGCACCGTCCTCAACAGCGTAGACATGGCGCCTGGAGCGGTCCGCGTCCAGGTACTCCAATTTTTTGCCAAACTTCATCTTATCCAGACCCTGGGCAACAGCTTCATCATTGAACAGAAAGAACCCTGCTTTTTGCGCGGCAGGTTTCCAGGCCAGGTTCGGAGCCGCCAGCCAGTCGTGGGGATTTTGGGGCGCTAAGGCCTGGTGCCCAAGATATAAGACCGTTTGCCCATCCTGGATATCCAGGACCAGACGCACTCCGCAATTTTTAAAATCAATATGATTGTTATCAATATAATCCGCTAACTTTTCGCGAATTTCTCCTATCTTGTCCGGAGCAAGCAAAACCTGAGGCCCCTGGGCGGCAATAATTATCTTTTGATAATCACTCTGTTCATTTCTGGTAACTATCATATAACCGTTTTCCTTAAGCTTCACGATCAAGGTTTGGTTATTGGCGGTTAATTCCTTGATATACCTTATCACTTGTGTCAGCTGCTGATCATCCTTGCTTTTCAAGCTCCTGCTCAGATCAATATACATTTTGTTCTTCTCGGTAAATACAGCAGAATCAGCCGAACTCTTGAAAACAGCATTAGTGCGATAGCTTATGCCTTTGAACAAGTCTGGATCAAATATCGTATCAAAATCCTGGAAATGACAGTAGCCGGACTTGACTAGCACATTTTCGCCAAGATCTTTGGCTACGGGAACAATATTTCTTTGCACTTGCTGTTTATTACTTTCCCGCACATTGTCATATTCTTTCCGGCTGATCAAAGAATGCCCGCTGGGGATCTTGATAACATGCCAGGAATCGAACTGGTAACGAGCCCTTTTGAACACCCCACCACGGAATTGGGCGAAATTAGTCTCTTGATAACTATCCCCAGCGCCCAAGATCATTAAATGATCATCTGGTCTTAATTGCCCTGCCAAACTGTCACTGACCCGTATCTCTGCCAGAGCTCCTTTTTGCGGAGCGATGACCTGGGAACCTCTCTGGCAATGAGTATGGCTGATCGATGCGTTCCAGATCCGGGTATTGGTCTCGATCCGGCTATTCTCGATCACATATTCATCCCTGGTAGCATTCTGGTCCAATATGATCAGGGCCGAGCCTTCGATCTTGCAGTTCCCTTTCAGGATCAGGGTTTTTCCTGGCGCTATACTGATCTGAACGGTACGTTCTATTTGAACTTTCGAGCCCTGGTCTAATTTGATCCCCATTTTCTCAAGCTCAAGCGCGGAGAAATATTTCTTAAGATATTCCTGTTCAAGAGCAAAGATGATCTTTTTTAACATCTGGAAATCCTTTCTCTCTGTTACTAAGTGACCTCTACTATCTTTTCGCTAGTTATTAATGATTATTTCATATTTAAATCAGAAAACTTCAGGAGCTGACAATAACAAGTCTATCCCAGATGGTTTACAACGTCATGTTTTACATATATAATAAATATGTTTATTTTATTAACGCGATGAGGCCCCCAGATAAGATGAAACAAGATAATGACCGCCTGTATTGGCCGGCGTTGGCTAGTCTCCAACTGGGCGCTGTCACGCTCAAGCGCGCCCTGGAACGCTTTGGCTCGCCCCAGGCGGTCTGGGAAGCTCCGGTTAGTGCTTTTAACGAGATCAAAGCGATCAGAGAAACTTCGTTGGAAAAGATCAGGGGGGAGCGAAATGCTATCGATCCCGAAGCAGAGTTGAACAAGCTGGAAAAAGCTAAGGTCAATTTCGTTACACTCTTCGATGACAATTACCCTGCACTGCTAAAAGAGATCTATGATCCGCCTGTCGTACTCTTCTATAAAGGCCTAAAACCGGAACGATCTAGACGAAGGTTCGCTATCGTAGGAACACGCCATCCCAGCCAATATGGAATTTCCGTGACCAGCAAGCTATCCGCAGATCTCGTTAATGCTGGATTTACTATCGTCAGCGGCTTGGCCAGGGGGATCGATACCGAGACTCACAAAAGCACCTTACTGGCAGGTGGAAAGACCATCGCGGTCCTGGGCTGCGGACTGGATGTGGTCTACCCTGCCGAAAACCATGAGCTTTATGAGCGGATCTGTGAGAACGGCACGATCTTCTCGGAATTCCCTTTAGGAACTCAGCCCCTGGTCGAAAATTTCCCCTGCCGTAACCGCATCATCACTGGCTTGTGTTCTGGAACCCTGGTCGTGCAATGCGCCATTAAAAGCGGAGCCATGATCAGTGCCCGCTATGCTCTGGAGCAGAACCGCGAGGTCTTTGCAGTTCCCGGCAATATCGAACAGCCGCAAAGCGCCGGGCCTCATCTTTTGCTCCAGCAAGGAGCCAAGCTGGTCGGCAAGGTCGAGGATATTCTGGAGGAACTCAATATCTGTACCCAGGGAGAACTGTTCCCTTATGCACCAGCACAGTATATCCTGGACGAACAAGAAAGGCAGGTGCATGACCTGCTAAGTGCCGAACCTTTTCATTTCGATATCTTAGCCAACCGATCGAGAATACCCCTGCCAAAACTGGCGGAGATCATGATAAATCTTGAATTGAAGAACGCGGTGATGGCTTTGCCGGGAAAATATTACATAAAAAAATGATCGCATCAGGATCAAGCGAATTGACCCAACTCATCGCGTCTAGAAACCTGCTCCACCCAAAAGATCATGCAATTTTCTCCTGCTTTTGACGATATATCAAATAGTGGGAGAAATTATATGAAAGATTTCCTGTTCTTGTCCTTCAAAATAATCAGCAGTATTGCGGAAAATATAACTATTGCAACGACCAGTGAGACAGCAACCTTGCCCCCGGCCAGGACCAGTGCTGAAATGGAACTCAAGAATTGCCGTATCCCATTATTACGCATAGGACGGGTCATTAAGATCGAAAACACTCCCTATCGTTTCCCTGTTAAGGAAAACGCGGTCCCTGCCAAGCAGATCGAGGAATCAGATGCAGACTACCAGACAAGAGCAAGCCAGGCGATCAAGGATGAGCTTTCGACCCTGGATGATATGCAAACTAAAGCGCTTAGATATCTGAACAGTAAACTAAAAGATCTGCCAGACAAGGAACGAATGCGCTTTACTGTTATGCTAAAAGACCTGATCACTAATGCTAATCTCCTTGTGGAAGAAAAGAAAAAGTCGGTCAATACTGCTTTGCAAGAAGTCTATGACAATAAGATCCTGCGTCTTAATGCCGCGATCGAATCAACAAAGACCCTTATTACTAAACTGGAAGCAGAGAAAAGCCCTGAAGATATTGAGCTGATAAATGCAAAAAAGCAGCTGGAAGATTGGGTCAGGTTCATTGAGATGGTAAATATCGCCTGGGAAGGCCTTACTTATCGCTTGCATAAGAACAACCTGGCCAAGCTGTTAAGCAAGATCGATGAAGGTGAAAAAGTTGTGCTGGTGACCAATACTATCAGTCTGGCTGATGTAAGCAAAGAAGTATTGAAAAAACTGGCTGGGATCATCCTACCAGGAGAAGCTGATTCCGATTACAAAGAACGCTGTTCACATTTCAGTTCACTGATCAAAAGTCAACGCATCCCCCTGATCATTGACGGCGAACCGTATAGAACCATCCAAAACGATGACCTGGTCGTCATAAATGGCCTTAACGAAAATGGAGCCAAGCCGGTCATAATAATCAACCCCTCACCGGAAAAGGAAAAAATGTTCCGCGAGCTGGTTCGGATGGAAGAACAAAAAGATGAGATTTTTGCCAAAGCAAAATGTGAGACCGCCGGCAAGATCCCTGTACAACTGGAAGGAAGTATTTACAATGAAAAGGATATTGATGAGCTGATCAATTTAGTGACAAGTATTTCACTTTGGCGAACGGAAGGTCTGTTTATTGGCAAGGAGGTTATGCCAAGCCTGCAAGAATTACAAACTATTTTCGCGACGATATGTGGAAAGATCGCTGAGCACAGCAATGAAAAAGGCAGGATCACGGTACGCTTGCCAGATTTTACCGCTGACAAAAAAGATGGATTGCCCAAATTCCTGCAAGATGAAATAAAAGAACTGAAGCTGGAAGGGCTTAAGCTCCTGTCCCATAAAAAAATGGAACATTTCCTGACCGATTTCATCAAAACAGCTCTCTTGGGCAGTCAGCACGATAATAATATCAATTTGATCATCCCCCAATGGCGCAGCTGGGAAGAATTTGAGTATTTTGAGAGTATCGTAGAAAAATGCAAACAGGAACTGAACATGGCTGACCGGAGTATCCCATTAGGAGTAATGGTCGAAACCCCGGAAGCGATCAAAATGTTGAAATCCGGAGATCCGCGTCTGTCTAGGATCAAGCTGATAAATATTGGCGACAATGATCTTTCCGAGGGCTTTAAAAGTCTGATCGAAGAGAGCAATAAACATTACAAAAAAAGGAAAGGCGGCAAGAAGGCTTACCATTTAGAGCTGAAACCGGTAGTCTTGACCGCAATTCTGGATGCGATCAATTTTGCCGAGAGAAGAGGCATTCCCTGCCGTCTCTGCGGCGCAATGGCAGGCAAACCTGACGTTGTACTGGCTCTATTATCGCTTTTAAATGTCAAAGATAACCATGTACCTGTTATTTTCAGTGTCGATTACGGCTCTATCGTTGAAGTGAAAAATGCCATCAGGGGTATCATGCTTTCCGAACTTGAAAGTTTGAGAAAGACCAAAATACCGAACTTGCGAGCAGCCCTTTTCCTGACAGATCAAGATATCGATGACCTAATAAAGAAGCTTTGGGCAACGGTAGCAGTAGCTATTGAAGCAAAAAAACAGGAGACCCTGAAAGAAGTACTGAAAACCAGCCAGATCGAATTGATGGGCCAAGTTGGCGATATCAGCGAGATCAAGATCCAGGTATACAAGGCCATAGAAAAACTTTTGATCCGCTATAACGAAGCCAAGTAC
>JBAZXJ010000106.1:0-5660 GCA_041659865.1 Candidatus Margulisiibacteriota bacterium
GGCCATAAAATCAAGAGGGAGGATGGAAATGGAAGGCGCAAGAGAATATGCAAGACTTTTTAAAACCGGCCAGTACGAAAAACTTTATATCGTCTCGGGCGAACATGCAAGAGGTAAAACTTTCTATGTTTACGTTTTGCCTGAAAAAGAACAGGCAATTTCAAACGGTCCAAATAATGGCCCATTAAATAAAGATGCCGTTTTAGTATATGGGATTGTAGGCGGCAACCCCGGATGGACGGAATCTTATGGGTGGCTTCACAAGGGGAAGTGGCAAGAGGACTTTGAAAAGTTAAAGTTGTCAAAGGAAATGGAGTTAGCCGCATCGGAAAGAATAAATACTGCGACTACAGTTGAACGTGATGCAGAAGAAAAAAAGCGCGTTTCCGACTTGCTGGGAAAATACAAGGAGGGCGAAAATGGACGTAAGCTGCGAAGTGACAGACCCTATGAATGTCCATATACATTTCTGTGACCGGAAAAAGATTGATGAACAGTTTCCGGGCTTGATCTGGCAGGCTAGTTTATTTGACGGCAAGCCATTTGAACACACCGAAATGAGGATTGGCGAGATAACCATCAAGTTCTTTACGTGAAGGGGATATATGGCTGAACGCGATGAGTTCACAAAATCGTGGATAATCGAAAACGGGTGCAATATCGTTAAGCAGTACGACGGCAATATAACCTTGCGAGGCCTTCATTACCGTCTTGTCGCTTTGGGTATGATTAACGATGTCAACCACTATAAGCGCGTCATTAACGCCATGACGGATGCCAGGTGGGATGGCCTTATAGAATTTGATGATATTATGGACCGTGAGCGCGAATCTGTAGGACGGACAATGGCAGAGCAAACGGACCCGATATCCGCAGCCGAAACAGCATTTGAACAAATGAAGGCGTGGGCTAAGAGTTATCATAAAAACCGTTGGGAAAATCAGGATACCTATCTTGAAGTTTTCATTGAAAAGAAAGCATTGCAGGGGGTTTTTGAACGCCCTTGCCAGCGATACCAAGTGGCTATGAACCCCTGCAAAGGATACCCTAGCCTTACCTTTCTCTATGATTCCTACAGGCGTTTCCGAGAATACGATGGAGAAAAGCGTCTTATCATCCTCTATTTTGGGGACCACGATCCTTCGGGTGATGATATCCCCCGTTCAATCAAATTCAATCTTGGCAAAATGGGCGTAGATGTTGGGATAGACCGGATTGCCCTCAACAAAGATCAAGTTATTGAATGGGAATTACCACCAGCGCCCACTAAGACAACGGACACCCGCTCAGGAAATTGGGATGGGCTGGGCCAAGTAGAGCTTGATTCTGTCGAGCCGAACAAAATAAAATCTCTATGTGAAGATGCAATATTAAAATACTTTGATGATGATCTGTTCCAGGATTTATCGCATCAAGAGGATGATGAAAGTGAACAGTTCCATGATATTATAGTTGAACGGCTTAAAGAGGAAAAGATAATATAATGACCGACAGCCCCAAATATTACCCGGTGGAAAGGAGGAAGGAAATTTGAATATATTTTTGGATATTGAGAGCGTTCCGGGACCGAACTACCCAAAACTTGAAGATGTGAAGGTGCCGGAGAATTACAAGAAGCCTGAAACGATAGCTGCCTACCAGCAAGAGAAGCTGGAGGAAGCGTATCAGAAGCAAGCCCTTGACAGCCTTAAAGGTGAAATATGCTGCATTGGATATGCCTTGGATAATGATCCCGCTGCCTGTTTCAATGGTGATGAACCGACCATACTTGCCACGCTGAACGAACTTTTAGGTGATCATAAATTTCATGATCCTATTTTCATCGGCTGGAATGTTCGTAACTTTGACCTGCCGTGGTTATGGAGGAAGTCCCTGAAGTACGGCTTTAAAGAGATCAAACATTTTTTCCGGGATCGGCAGAGAAACTCTCCATTTATTGTTGATCTTATGGAAGTATTTGCAACGGAGTGGCGGGATTTTGTCAGTCTCAACAATGCTGCTAAGTTCTTGGGGTTGCCGGTTGACGATACCTTTACCGGCAAGGATGTTTATGAGGCGTGGAAGAAGAAGTATTTTGAGGCGATAAGCGGCCATTGTCTGCAAGATATTAACTTAACGAGAGAAATTTACAGAATTATATTTGAATAAGGAGGGATGAAAATGCCTGACAATCAAGAATTGATTTGGGTAGACAAGGAATTTGCCGAACGGTGGAAGAAACTAACTACCGAACATACCAAACGGGATGAACAGGAAAAAGTTTTCAATGAGTATATGGAGAAGATTACAAAACAAGTCCGGGAAGATTTTAAATGCAACCTTGACTCTCTTGAAGAAGATGCGGCCATGTTCACCGGGCTAATGATTAAGGTCAAGCAAGCCTTCGGGAAGGCCAAGGATGAACAGCTAAACGCATCCTATGAACTTTGGGAAAAGTTTGAGGCAGAAATACCCTCTGTGACTAAAAAGACAGCGGCATTGATCGCCCTTTTAACGCCACTACGGGAGCAGCTTACAGACATCAACAATATGATTGGCAAGATAAGCACACATGACATTGACAAGCTAATTAGGTCTGTTGATTTGCTTGCCAATTCTTACGGCACCAATAAGGAAATGGTTGAATTTTTGGTTAAGAACTTCAAATAAAATCGTGGGGAGGAATTTATGAGCGAACAACTGCCGGCAAAAAGGAACGAATTACAGGCATTATTAAACAGTGAGGCTATCAAGAAGCGGTTCGATGAAGTCCTTGGAAAGAAGGCGGCAGGCTTTATGTCGTCGGTCATTTCCGCCGTCAATGCCAATAAGAACCTAAAGCAAGCAGAACCGATGAGCATTATCCAGGCGGCTGCCGTAGCGGCGGCGCTGGACCTTCCAGTAAACCCCTCTCTCGGATTCGCCTTTATCGTGCCCTACGGCGATAAGGCTACCTTTCAAATCGGGTACAAGGGACTTATCCAGCTTGGCATGAGAAGTGGTCAGTACAAGCTCTTGAACGTCTGCGAGGTATATGAGGGAGAACTGAAAAAGAAAAATCGATTTACCGGGGAAATGGAGCTTGATGAATCCTGTAAGACCTCTGACAAGGTTATCGGCTATGTGGCCTACATGCGCCTTATCAATGGCTTTGAGAAGTATTTTTATATGACTGTTGAACAGAGCAAGGAACATGGGAAAAGGTACTCAAAGAGCTACGATCACCAGAACGGCCAATGGAAAACAAATTTTGTCGTCATGGCCCAAAAGACAGTTATTAAGTTGATGCTGGCCCACTACGGTATACTGTCTATTGAAATGCAAATGGCGGTCCAAGCGGATCAGGCAGTTGTCAAAGCAGATGGCGAATATGACTACATCGACGCTGAGGAAGTGAGCGAGAAAGAGCCAGAATCGACAGTCAAGAAGCACAGGGGAAAAGAGAAGGCCAACATCAAAGAAGAAGACGTAACCGACTTTACGCCGCCAAATGATGGCCCCGACGCCCCCGCTCCCTGCCCACACAACCCGGAAGTTACCTACAAAGTGGCCTATTGCGAAGGGTGCGTAAGGAACGAACAATGCGAGGTCTATAGCCTTATCGTTGACCAGCAGTCCGCGAAAGAGTAGGGGGAAATCCGAGGCGACCGAGATGAAGTGTAAGATTTGCGGAGAGAATGAAGTTTGCGGTGGATCGTTTTGTCAGCAGTGCATAACGGAATCCGTGCGGGACCTCGCAGCCATTCGATTTTTCGAGTCAAAGGGACATACCAGCCATTGTGCGAGGCGTAAAGTTTGGGGCGACGGGGAATGTGAGTGCAGGTGGTCTTTTGCAAGGTATATCACAACGGCATGAGGGAGATGTATGTATCTAATAATTAAGTTTACAGACGGGACAGAGCAAAAAGAATACTGCGACGAAGATCGCTTTAGAATCAAGGACGGATTGCTTATTATTTCCAAGGGCCGTTATTCGCCGTCGCTTTATGTTAATATGCAAACGGTAAAATCGTTTCAAGAAGAGGAACGATAGACCCCATGAAAGAATAGTCCCTCCTTCAACAAGGTCTTTCTGGTTCTGCCGCCCTTGGGAAAGAACCAGTATTCAAAAGGAGGATTGATTGATGAGCGAGAAGATATTTTTACGAAGCGTACCAGTAAAGTTAACTCAGGAAGAATACGTTGCGATGGGCAAGGAGATGGGACGGACCCAGAACGAAATGAAAAGCCTTCAGGACCGGCTTAAAGAGGTTTCGTCTGACTTCAAGGCGAATAGCAGCCAGAAAGAGGCTATGCTTAATAGTCTGTCGATTACAATCTCCAACGGGTATGAATACCGCGACGTTGATTGTGTTCACGTATTCCGGCCCAAAGACGGCAAAAAAGATATTGTGCGCCTGGATACTCAGGAAATCATCGGAACCGAAGCCATGACGAAACAGGACTTTCAGGAGATCCTACCTCTTGAACCGGAGACGAACGGCGATGAAGTAATTGACGCAATCTGCATTGAGGACAAAACCGACACGGGCGGGCTTGACGACCCAAAAGTCTACAAATTGAATGCCGCTGAGAACAGGGGTGAATTAAGCGAATAGGGAGCCAAGGGGCTAGAGGCTGATTTAGAGCCAACCTCTAGCCCACGCCCGCATAAGCAGCCATAAGGCCAGGGGGACGCCGATAATGAGGGTTAATATGATTGTCAGAGCTATCCACATTACTCCGGTGGCTCCTGGGCGAAAAGGTCCGGCTTAAAACTAACATCGGCCACGATCTTTACCGCTCCCTGAATCGCTGGCGCAATCTCCGTCCATGTAGCTTTTGCCCCTCCGGTCGCTACGGCCTGCCCACCTTCAACGATTGCCTGCAAAGCCCCATTGACCATCGCGGCCTTGATTGCACCCGATTTTGGTTGGTCAGAGAAAGCCTGCTCTGCTACAGTTACGAGTTTAACGATTGTCGGTAACAACTGTAAAATTAACGCCATGATTGCTGCTATACTCATTTTATTCTCCTTCCTTCTTTGTTGGGTCCGGTACGATAACTGGAGGTTCGATAACTTTAACAGCCTGCACTTTGGCCGCGTCTATCGCTGCTTGGTCAACAGGCGTAAAAGGTGGGCCACCTTTATTTGTACTTTGGCTTGTGCCAAAGTAGTACCCAAGGAATGTACTGATAGCTGATCCAATAAGAAAACCTAGTATCAGGTTAGAATTTTGTACGTTATCCTCTGGGATCTTCGTAAAGGTAATTGCAAAGAAATACCAGAACGAAGCTATGGTAACGCCAGTGCAATACAGAGCCATAAAAACGAGCTTGACAATATCAAGGATATTCATTTCACCCCTCCTTTTCAAACGTCAGTTTTGGGATTTTTACTTCTTCCATTTTCATACTTTCAACATCTATCTTGAACAGCTTATAGCTATGTCTATCTGGCTCCGGCCCAAACTTTGATTTTTCATTTTCCCAGACGAGAATTGCTGCCGCCTCTGGAGATGATACAATTTTAGCTTCTTTAATATTCATGCCAACGGGAGCGTTAAAAACAACCCCAAAACTCCAAGTTATGTAAATAATAAATAGGTACATTTCACCCCTCCGCTAAAAGTTTATACAAAAAACTCATGTCGCCCAATAACCTTTATACTTTTCATTCCCGACTTGATCCACTTATCTCG
>JBAZXJ010000107.1:0-5658 GCA_041659865.1 Candidatus Margulisiibacteriota bacterium
TCCATCCCGATCATCACGACCATCGTTGTCTTATCGGTAGGCGCTGGCTTGCTGGTGGCTTCTATCGCCTCTGTGCTGTTCGGGTTGTTAGTGCTGTACGGCTTTATCACGGGCCTGATCAACAGCGGCACTGTATTTCTGATCATTGAAAAGATCGCCTACTTTTTTATCATCGCCTTTCTCAGCGGCTATCTGGCCTATATTGCCAAGAAGAAAACCAAAGAGCTTGAAGCTTCTCGCCAAAGCCTGGAACTGAAGAACAAAAAACTGATCAAGACCCAGGAACAATTGATCCAATCGGAAAAGCTTGCTTCTATTACTCAGATAACTGTCAGCTTAAATCATGAAATAAACAATCCTCTGACCAGCGTGTTGGCCGACATCCAGTTCACACTGCAAAAAATGAAGCATTACAACAACGACCCCAAGGAACTGGAAAGAATAGTTCTTTGCCTGCAAACGGCAGAGCAGGAAGCGCTGCGCATCAAGAGCATCATGGAAGACCTGCGCCGTTTGACCAGGCCGGTGGTCGAAGACTATATTCCTGGGATCAAGATGATCAATATCAAGAAATCTGTAGAGGAATCTGCCAAGAATACCACGATACTGGCAACTCCTGTTCCTGATCAACAACCGGCAACCGAAGAAGAAGAAGGCGAGCTGATCGACCTCCCGATCACACCACCAAAAAGAACACGCAAGAAAAAAACAATAGAACCTGCGGATAGCCCTAAAGCATAATTATCTTTTCGTCTCAATTCAGCAAGTAATTCAGCACCGAGATCAGGTCTTGGCGGGCGGACACTTCGACAAGCTTAGCGGCCAAACCTAGCCCCCACAAGTAACTTATCACTCACCAAGGCACAAAACATGTTAACCAAAAGACCGTTAGTTTTTTTCACCATGCTCTTTTTGCTAGGCCTTGTTTTCGGCAAGCAATATCTTGCCGTTCCGCCAGTTGCTCCCAGCGGCTTGGTTCAACTAACAGGAATTATAATATCCGACCCGAGCCAAGGAGAAAAAGTCAGCAAGTTCATTATAAGCGACTACAAGTATGGGGCTGTCAGCGTTGTTTATCTTGCCAATGAACCACTGCTGCGCTACGGCGACAGGGTAAGGCTGGAAGGAATTTTACAAAATGAATCCAGCTATAAAAATCCCGGAATTTCTTCTTTTAGTGATTATTTAACGACCCGAAAAATATTCTTTCAGGGCATCGTCGGCTCAGGCGACCTGATGATAGTCGCCAGAAATCGCGGCAACCCCCTCAAACGCCTGGCGATAAGCTTAAAATCCAAACTGGTCGCGATCCATCAACAAACCCTGCCCGCCCCATGCGACAGCCTTTTGAACAGTATCATTTTTGGCAATCAGGCCACACCGCTTCCGGAAGGGTTACAGCAGGAGTATAAAAAGGCTGGCATAATCCATCTGCTGGTAGTCAGCGGCAGTCAGGTAGCATTGCTGATCGGTAGTTGTTTATGGTTATGCCGCCTTTTGCGTTTTTCGGTCCTCAATACGTTTTTAACCGCTTCTATCTTTAACCTGCTATTTCTGCTGATCACCGGGGCGGAGCCTAGTATCACCCGTGCCAGCATCATGGCCGAGATCGCCCTCATCGGCAGATCTCTGGGCAGGGATAACGACGTTTATACGACAATGGCCGCTGCAGCACTCGTACTGGCAGTCTTCAATCCTCAAATACTGCTCAATGCCGGATTTCAGCTCTCTTTTGCCGCGACCTGGGCGCTGGTTTTTGGCGTTCCGAAACTAGAGCGATCGTTCAGCCGCAAACTGCCTAAGTGGTTGGCCGGCCCGTCCGCTTTAGCCGTTGCGCCTTTTTTATTTACCACCCCACTCACTATCTTTCAATTTTCCGGGCTCTCGCTAGTTTCTCTGCCTTTTAATTTTATACTTATCCCCTGGCTGGAATTATTGGTAACGCTTGGCTTTATTTCTACTCTGGCAGGACTACTTTGGCTGCCCTTGGCCTTTTTCTTGAACGGTGCGAACTATTTTCTGCTGCTTGTACTGCAAGTTCTGGTACATTTCTTCGCCGGCTTGCCTTTGTCTTATATCTTTCTAGCGGCCCCACCGCTTGTCCTTGTGCTGCTGTTCTATGTTTGGCTGCTCGTTTTTCTGGAGAATCTTCAGAGCAATAAATATTCTGCCAAGCTGGTATCTGGCACACTGCTAATAATTCTGCTTGCCTGGGGCACGAGCAATTTTATTTCTGCGCCAAGACTGCTCACGATCACGATGATCGATGTCGGCCAGGGCGACAGTATCCTGGTGGAAACGCCTCGCGGGAAAAAGATCCTGATCGATACCGGCGACAAAAATGCCGGCAAATTTGCCGTTCTTCCTGTTCTCCAGCGCAAAGGTATTAACTATCTTGACCTTTTCATCGCTTCACACGAGCACGATGACCATATTGGCGGACTGCCGCTTTTACTGGGCAATATTAAGCCTGGCAAATACCTGGAGGCAACAGAAACCCCAAAAGAGATCAGCGCTATTATCAAGCGAGCTAAATTGCCGCAGTTCAAGGTCACAGAGCAAATGCGCTATCAGCTGGACCCTGATACGAAAATATTATTCCTGCCGCCAGTTCAGGGCGCAGGCGACGAGGCGAACGTTAATGAAAAATGCTTGTCCATTAAAGTTATCTACAAACACTTCTCAATGTTGTTCACTGGAGACCTCGATCAGGCTGGCGAAGCCAATTTGCTGAACGTGATGAGGCAGGGGCCGGCTGATCTGCTGCGCGCAAATATCCTGAAAGTTGGGCATCATGGCTCCAAAGGGTCTTCGTCCACGGACTTTTTAAAAGCGGTCGCCCCACAAGCCGCCCTGATCTCCTGCGGCCGGCACAACAAATTCGGCCATCCGCACCGCGACGCTTTGCAAAGACTGGACCAGTTGCACATACCCTATTATCGCACTGACCGCAGCGGCGCGATCACGGTCAAGACGGATGGCGAGAGGTTTTTTATTAAGCCGTATATTGCAGAACACAGGCCCTGTAAATAGGCAATGGTGGTCGTTGAGCTTGTCGAAACGCAAGGGAGACGAACACTTCGACAAGCTCAGTGTCAGGAAATTGGTACCCGTTCGCCAAGCGACGACGACTTCCTCTTTCTTGGCTTCATTAATTATTTCCTTTGTTTTTCTCGACAAATTCCGACAGCGATTGTATTATTCTTTTATGGAAACATTCTTAAGCAAAACTCAAGCGCAAAAACTGATCAAGCAATACGGCTCTCCGTTGTTAGTGCTTAAACGCAGTAAAATGGCCGAATCTTTTCATACTCTGGACGAACTGTTGCCGCGGGTACAGTTGTTCTATGCCGTTAAATCCAATCCTCATCCTGAGATCATTAAGACCTTTGCCCGTCTGGGATCGTCTTTTGAAGTTGCTTCTTTGGCTGAGATCGAAATGCTGATCAAGAAAAAAGTATCGCCGCAAAGGATCATTTTTGCAAATACGGTAAAAAAGATACAGGACCTTAAAGCAGCAAGAAAATTCAAGATCGATCTTAGTACTTTTGACAGCGAGAACGAATTGGAAAAGATCGCAGAACATTTGCCGCGCAGTAAAGTGCTGCTACGCTTAAAAGTTCCCAACATCGATAGCATGGTTGACCTGTCCGTTAAGTTCGGCGCCCCGCCAGAAGATGCCGTAAAGCTTTTAAGCAGTGCCAAGCGAAAGGGTCTGGTCCCTTATGGCGTTAGTTTCCACGTTGGTTGCCAGTGTTTAAATCCAGTAAATTACGGCAAGGCCCTGGAGTTGACCGCTGAAGTTTTCAGCGCCTGCAAAAAGATCAATATGCCTTTGTCTATGTTAGACATTGGGGGCGGTTTCCCGATCCAGTATTTACCCGGCAGCAAGGTCCCGACTATCCAGGATATCGCCAGGAAGATCAATAATAGCCTGGACAAGCTTTTTCCGGATAAGCGGATCAAGATCATAGCCGAACCTGGGCGCTTTCTCTGCGGTCCTTGCGCAAATTTAATTACCAGCGTGATCGGTCATAACGTACGCAATGGCAAACGTTGGTATGCTTTGGACGACGGCTTGTATGGAACTTTTTCCGGGATACTTTTCGATCACGGCAAGTATAATTTTATCAGCTATGATACGGGGAAAATGTTCGCGTCCGTTCTGGCCGGACCATCCTGTGATTCGCTGGATATCATAGCCGAAGATCTGTATCTGCCAAAGTTAGGCATAGGGGATATGCTGGTCACGCCGGCGATCGGAGCCTATAGTTCAGCCCACGCCACCCGCTTCAACGGGATCCCGCTCACCAAAAGCATAGTTATCGCTTAATTCAGGGTGATCTTCTTCTCCGCAAGATACTGATGAAAATAGTTGTTAAAACTTTTTTTGATAAAGCCAACCATTGGCTCAATGCCGGTATCCAAAACGAACTGTTCGCCAAATTCCAGCGCCAGAATATGCTTGATCAAAATATCCATGGTCAGGACCTCTTCTCGGTCGTATTCGATGGCCGCGGGATCGATCCCGATCATGGCGGCTAGTTCTGAGGCTTGTGCTTCTTTATGGGTTAAGTTTTCCATGATAATAAATTTTCTCCTTGTCTGGTTTTTCTCTCCAGATACCTTCTCGTCTTTTACGCCAAGGAATTTCAAATATTTTTAAAGCGGGCTGCTATGGCTGCGGCATGGGCCGGCAATCCTTCCAGCAAAGCGAGGCGCTCGATGTCCGGCCGATAAGCCTGGAGCGTCGACCTGGAAAAACTGACGATACTGCTAGCTTTAAGAAAGTCGCTCACGGACAAGGGAGAATCAAAGCGGGCAGTCCCGCCTGTAGGCAGCACATGATTTGGGCCGGCCAGATAGTCGCCGACAACAGCGGGCGAACAATCGCCAAGGAAGATAGCCCCGGCATTGATTATCGCTTCGGCAATTTGAGCCGGCTTATTAGTCATGATCTCGAGATGTTCCGGAGCGATAAGGTTAGCGGTAGCGATCATCGCTTCAAGATCTTTAACAATGACTATCAGGCCGTTGTCCTTAAGCGCTTTTTCGATGATGGCCTTTCTCGGCGCGAGCTCGATCTGCCCGGGGATCTCTTTCTGAACTTTTTCTGCCAGTTCTGTTGATGTCGTCACCAGAATAGCCGAGGACAAAGCGTCATGTTCGGCCTGGGCTAACAGATCAGCCGCAATATAGGCAGGGTTCGCTGTATCATCAGCTATGATCAAGACATCGCTCGGACCGGCCAGCTTGTCGATACCGCATACCCCGTAAACTAGCTTCTTGGCTAAAGTTACATAAATATTCCCCGGGCCAACGATCTTGTCGACAGGCCGGATCGTTTCTGTACCATAGGCCAGAGCAGCGATTGCCTGGGCTCCGCCTAACTTATAGATCTCCTCAATGCCGACTTCTTTTGCCGCAGCCAGCACCAGCGGGCTGATCTGGCCGTCCTTGTTCGGTGGGGTTACCATTACGATCTCGGAGACACCGGCCAGCTTGGCCGGAATAGCGTTCATCAATACAGAGGAAGGATAACTGGCCTGCCCGCCCGGAACATAGATACCCACCCTTTGCATCGGGGTATAGCGCCAGCCCAGTTTAGAGCTTTTTAAAATATCTTTTTCCCAGGAGTTAGGCAGCTGCTTCAGATGA
>JBAZXJ010000108.1:0-5644 GCA_041659865.1 Candidatus Margulisiibacteriota bacterium
CCTGATGTCCTGGATACCTGGTTCTCTTCCGCACTTTGGCCTTTCTCAACCTTGGGCTGGCCGGACAAGACCGAAGATCTGAAAAAATTCTACCCTACTTCTGTTTTGATCACCGGTTACGACATTCTAACCTTCTGGGTTTCCAGAATGCTGACCATGGGTTACAAGTTCATGGGTAAAAAACCTTTTAGCAAAGTATATATCCACGGCCTGGTCCGCGACGAGACCGGCAAAAAGATGAGCAAATCTGTCGGTAACGTGATCGATCCCTTAACTACGGTCGAACAATACAGCGCCGATGCCCTGCGTTTTGCCCTGACCTCGCTGATCACTTCCGGCGGGCAGGATATCAAGCTGTCCGATGAAAAGATCCAGGGCGGACGTAATTTCCTTAACAAGCTCTGGAACGTGACCCGGTTCACCTTACATTCTATAGAACTTGCCAAGGACCAGCCGCGCAAGAACGGTCACTCCATGGCCGATAAATGGATCTTAAGCCGCTGCCACCATGTGGTCCTGGAAACGACCAAACATCTGGACAACTACGAATTCGGTGAAGCGGCTAATCTGTTACACGACTTCGTCTGGGGAGAATTTTGTGACTGGTATGTAGAAATGAGCAAGGTTGGCGGTTCTCCGTCTGTTTTGAAATTCGTCCTAAAGACCATACTGGTCCTTTTGCACCCGATCGTGCCTTTCGTTACCGAAGAACTATGGCATAAGCTGGGCGAAGATTCTTTCATCATGACCGCAGAATGGCCGGCCGGAGATAGCAGGATGATCGACCAGGAACTGGAAAGCCGGATGGCTATAGTTTTAGAAGTTATTAAATCTATTCGTAATATCAGGGCGGAAATGAACGTTCCGGTCTCTAAAAAAGCCAAGGTTATCTTCTATTCCCCTACTAAGGAACACCTGGAAGCCCTGGAAAACTGCGCCGAATACATCAAGTTCCTGGCCCGAGTCGATGAAATAACCATTATGGATAAACTGCAGAAACTGCCAGGACAGGTCTCAACTGCGGTGGTCAATGATATTCAGATCTTCCTGCCCTTGGCCGATCTGATCGATACCGACAAGGAATTGCTAAGGTTAAAGAAAGAGCTTGACCAGGTCAGAGCTGAACTGGAACGCATCCGGGGCAAGCTAAATAACCCGACTTTCATTGATAAGGCCCCCTTCGAAGTGGTCAATAATGAAAAAGACAAGGAAAAGCTGTTACTGAATAAGCAGGAAGCTATTTTGAAGCAGTATAATGGGCTGAAGTAAGTCAGTAGGCGGAAACCATTACTCCCGTCATTGCGAGGAGGCATCCGACGTGGCAATCTCGGCAAAGGGTATCACTGATTAGAGATTGCTTCGTCGAAGACTCCTCGCAATGACGGAGGCGCCCGCTTCCCTTGTTGCCATTACTAGCCATTTTGCTGTAGGATTGCCTTTCTTGTGCCTGCGGTGACGCATTTTGCCGGCGAAGCCAGCAGTGAAATATTATCGGCATAAAGTCTATTAAGGAGGCGTTTAGTATGAGTAATGATGAATTTGGAGCGATGACCGGTACGAAGTTTGGGGAGAAGTCGGAATTTGAAAAGAGCCTGGGTCTTGATACCCCTGAATTAATAATCGATGAACCAAAGCCCTTGTCCAAGATCCAGGAACCTAAATTTGAAATGGTCCCTGAAGTTGTTCAGAAACCAGCCCCTGCTCCAGTAGCAGCAGCTCCTGTTGTGGCCGCGCCTGTTGTCGCACCTGTGGTGCCAGCCGCTCCGGTTAAAAGAGAAGGCCCTGACACTGCGCCCAGCGGTGAAGAATACGCGAAAACATTAAAGGACTATAAGACCGGCGACATCATCAAAGGCCGGGTCGTTTCCTCCGGACGTAATATTATGGTCGATATCGACTATAAATCAGAAGGCGTGATCGAGCTGGAAGAAGTTAATCCCGGCGACAAGATCAGCGTCGGTGATATCATCGATGTCTTTATCATCAAGCTGGAGAACAAGGAAGGCCATCCGGTCCTTTCCAAAAAGCTGGCTGACTATGAGAGCGGCTGGAGAAAAGCTTATGACGCTCATAAAGAAAAGACCTCGATCGACGTCAAGGTGATCTCCGCGATCAAGGGCGGGCTGGTCGTTGATTTTAACGGCTTGCGCGGGTTTATCCCTGGCTCTCAGGTCAAGAAGAATGCCGGCGAAGATATCGATGTTCTGATCGGCCAAACTATTCCGGTCCGCGTTATCGAAATAGACCGCAGGCGTAAAAAAGTCGTATTCTCACACCGCTTTGCCGCCAGTGACGACCAAAAAGAAGCCAGCTCGAAGATCTGGAACGAGATCGAAGCAGGCCAGGTCTATAAGGGAACAGTTACCAGCATCAAGAAATTCGGCGTTTTCGTCGATATCGGCGGAGTCGAAGGCCTGGTACATATTTCTGAACTGTCCTGGAAGAGGGTCGAAGATCCTACAACTGTCTGTAATCTAAATGACAAAGTCGAAGTCTTTGTACTGGGCGTGGATCCAGTAAACAAGAAGATCTCCTTAGGCATGAAACAGCTTCAGGCTGACCCTTGGGTGGATGTTGAAACTAAATACAAACCAGGACAGCAAGTAACCGGCAGGGTCGCCAGACTGGTCAGCTTTGGTGCCTTCGTTGAACTACGCGATGGACTGGAAGGCTTGATCCATATTTCCGAACTTTCCAATAACCGTATCGAAAAACCTGAAGACGTGGTCAAGCCGGGTGATCTGGTCCAGGCCAGGATCTTAAGAGTAGACGCTAATGAGCAACGTATCGGCCTTAGCTTAAAGACCTTGCCTACGAATACTGATGAGGACCAAAGCGTTAACCGCTATCAATCCGATCAGACCAAACAGCGCAAGGAAATAACCATAGGGGACATAATTGACGACGCGACCGCCTAAAGTCGTAATAGTCGGCCAACCGAATACAGGGAAGTCAACCCTCTTCAACCGCATTATCGGCAAGCGTAAAGCTATCGAACATAGTACTCCCGGGGTGACCCGGGATACCATGTCCGTTGACGTTCAATGGAACGGGACCTGGTTCTCGCTGGTCGATACCGGCGGACTTTTATCCGGAGATGAATTCGAAAAAGAAGTTAAAGAACAAGTCGAAGATGTCCTGCAAGATACCGCGCTGATAATTTTCCTGGCCGACGCCCGTTTGGGCATAACCGCCGCTGATGAATCGATCAGCCGGCTGGTGCGCCGTTCCGGCAAGCCGGCTTTGATGCTGGTCAATAAAGTTGATACCCAGGCCCAAAGAGATCTGATCCATGAATTTAACCGTTTGGGCTTAGGCGAGCCGATGCAGATATCGGCTAGTCATGGGTTGGGGATCGGGGATCTTTTGGATGTGATCGTGAGGAGGATAGTAGACAGTAGTCAGTATTCAGTAGTCAGTAGTGAGGATACAGAGGATAAGAAGCAGGTGGCTACAGGTAAAGACAGAAGTAAAGAAGTAAAGAAGAAAAGAAGTAATAAAGATGCGGATAAGGCTGAAGCAACAGAGGCTCAAGGCGAGAATGAAGAGACCAAAGAGAAGGTTATCAAGGTCGCTATTTTAGGTAGGCCTAATGTCGGGAAGTCTACGTTGATCAATGCCCTGCTGGGGAGAAAACGTTCGATCGTTAGCAGTATCCCCGGAACGACCCGCGACGCAGTTGATGCTGAACAGACTTATGAGGGACAAAAATACTTATTCATAGATACCGCCGGCTTGCGCCACAAAGCGCGGATAACTGACGATATCGAGTATTACAGTACGAACCGTACCGCGGAGAGCCTTCGGGAAGCAGATGTTGCCCTGCTGATGCTGGACGCGGCCATGACCATCAGCGAGCAGGACCAGCGTATCGCCGGCTTTATCGAGGAGATCGGCTGCGGTTGTATCGTGATCGTCAATAAATGGGACCTGATCGAGGAAAAGGACGAGCATACCATCAATGTCTTTGAAGACGAGATCGTCGGCCGGTTAAAATTCCTTCAGGGTACGCCTTTCGTGTTCATCTCGGCCAAGACCAAGCAAAGGGTCAGCAATATTTACGGCGAGATCCTGAAAGTATATAAGAACATCCAGCAAAAGATCGCGACCAGCGAAATTAACCGCTGTATGGAAGCAGCTTTCAAAAAGAAACCACCTCCAAACTATAAGGGTAAACGGTTGAAACTATATTACTCAGTACAGACCGGCAACCGGCCGTTCATCTTTTCGCTGTTCGTGAATAACCCGCAGTTAGTACATTTTTCCTACAAACGCTATCTGGAGAACTGCCTCAGGGAACATTTTGTTCTGGACGGGGTACCGTTCAGGATCGTTTTTAGGGCGAAGAAGGCTACGGAGAAGGATAAGTAATTCACTATTCAATAAACTAAGACAGAAAGGACAAGGCAGTCCTTGTCCTTTCTGCATTTCGTTTGATCCCTAACTTTAATGCCTAGAGCTTGGTTATCCCGTTATATGCTTGAAGAGCGTTAAAAGTAAATTTCACGCTACCAGCAAAGCCCACTGTATTATGATTACCAATTGCTATCCTCAACTGATTTGTTGTCCCCCCCACTGCAGTAACAGCATGTGATATATAGATCTTTTCATTACCTAAAGCATATAAGGGCGAACTTATATTACTATCTAAAGAATTATTGCCTAGCCAATAATTGCAGATCCAGCCCAAGGAATCACACAAAGATCTCGTGCCATTAAATAGCCCTGTTACTTCAACTTGAACAGACCCGCCAACGTCGAGCTTGCCCATATCAAAAACATAGTTAACAGTAACTCCCGTAAGGCAGGTTATCCCATCCACAAAAGTATATGATATTGGGCCTGCTCCTGTACCCTGAGCAATGCTGCCCCGAACGTCCAGAGCGGCTTTGGGTGAAGCATTCTTGATACCGACGTTGCCTGTGCCAGTAATTTGTAATGCAACTATCATCGGGGTACCTTTAGCATCATTCACTCCAAATTGCAGACCTCGATTCTGATCGCTCTCGGCCAATCGGATTATCCCGTCACTGTCCGTACCATCGAACCGGATATTTACCCAGCTCTTTCCACCATCATCCGCACTTCCGCTAAGCAACAAGCCGGTGTCACCGCTCCAGCCTAGATAACCATACGGCTGAAATTGTTTAGCTTTTATATGCAGGTTTGCGCTTGGCGAGGTCGTCCCGATCCCGATCTTGCCAGAAAAATAGTTCCTGTCTTCTCCTGTAATATAGGCCCCATACCTGGTATGTCCTGAACCAACATTCGTAAGATCTCCTATAAAGGCGTAGGCCCCCCCATTACCAGACGAGCGCAAAACCGTTTTTAGTCCCACAATAGGGGCATCTGATTCACTGCCGCTATTCACATCTATCCAGGAGCCGTGATAAGTCTTATCAGTTAGCTGCACATTGGCTGCGTATCCCTGGCCGATCAGAACACCCATTCCTAAAGGACGAGGATAAACATTTGAGCCTTGTGTGAAATCATAGGCTATAGTCCCGGTAATCGGACTTTTTAACACCAGGGCACCGAGCCTCTCCCCTGAAGTCGTTTCTACTTGCAGTTTACGGGTCGGCGTAACAGTACCGATACCGACGTTACCGGCCGAACTAAGGACCATAGCATTGGTATTGCCATT